>JBEIRS010000050.1:0-7682 GCA_040375795.1 Methylibium sp. | reverse complement strand
TCTTCCGTGTGAAGAGCTGTCGTGGTGCTCCTGACACCATGAGGGATGAGGGCAATCTCAGACTGGTCGTGACGATATCGTCACCCTGGGGCCCTCACCAGGCTCGCCATCCAGAAATGGATTGGCGGGCCTTCTTAAATCGAGAAGCAGTCGTCAGTCAGTCTATCAGGGCCTCAAAAAACACTTCCACCAAAGGATCACAGCGCAGCTCACCACCATGGATCCATAGGTGGCTATTTTTCCATCAGAACCAAAAAAAAACAGCCCAGCCATCAAGACTGCGGCACAGGCCGCAAAAGCCCAAAGAAATAAAGACCACCAAGCCACGCCCCGTAAACGGCGCCACCAGAGGCATTTGGTCAGGCAAGAAGCCCAAAAGGCGACTCCCAGGGCAGGGGAAAAAAAATTCAAAACATGCCAAAAGGCCATACTGAAACTCATGTTGAACAAGGTCTTTGGCAAAGAATGAAGCGGTGATTTTACAATCACGGGATGGCTGTCATCGCATTAGGTCTGAACCACACCACCGCCCCTCTGGATCTTCGAGGCCGGTTTGCTTTGCCCATCCATGAGTTGGGGGCAGCGCTACGTGACCTCAAAAAACAAAATCAATCTTTTCCTGAACTCACCATCATATCAACCTGTAACCGTACTGAGCTTTATCTGGGTCAAGAAAAACCTGTATTACACAGCCTTTCCATGGTTCAGTTGGCCCTTGATTGGCTGGCTCAAACAGGCGGGGTTTCAGCCCAGATCGTTCGCCAATACAGCTATGTACATGAAGGCCCTGATGCCGCCCGTCATGCTTTTCGGGTGGCCAGTGGCCTCGATTCTATGGTGCTTGGCGAGCCTCAAATTTTGGGGCAAATGAAAGCGGCAGTCCGGGAAGCTGACGTTGCAGGAACGCTTGGTACCACTCTGCATCAAATGTTCCAGCGTTCATTTGCAGTGGCCAAGCAAGTTCGATCTTCCACAGAAATTGGCGCCCACTCGATCAGCATGGCGGCGGCTGCAGTTCGTTTGGCAGCGCAGCTTTTTGAAAATTTCTCGGCCCTGAAAGTACTGTTTATTGGTGCAGGCGAAATGATGGATCTGGTGGTCACTCATTTTGCTGCCAAAAATCCGCGCAGCATGACCGTGGCCAACCGCAGTCTGGAACGCGGAGAAAAACTCGCCAATCGCATCAATGCGGAAGCCATCCGCCTTCATGACATCCCAGCTCGGTTGCCTGAATTTGATATTGTCATTTCCTGCACCGCCAGCCCGCTACCTATCCTGGGGCTGGGCGCAGCTGAACGTGCAATCAAGGCCCGCAGGCGTCGCCCGATGTTCATGGTTGACCTGGCCGTCCCTCCAGACATTGAGCCTGAAGTCGGGCAACTGCCTGATGTTTACCTTTACACTGTCGATGATTTGTCTTCTATGGTGCAAACAGCGGGTGAAAAGCGTCTGGCCGCAGTAGAGCAGGCCGAAGCCATCATCGAAACCGGAGTGCAAAGCTTTATTCACTGGATGGATCGCCGCCGCAGTGTGCCCTTGATTCTCGCCTTACAAGAACAGACTCAAGAATGGCAGGCGATTGAACTGGCGCGCGCGCGTAAATTGCTCTCGAGGGGCGAGCCCCTTGACAAGGTGCTTGAGTTTTTGGCTCGCGGCCTGACCCAAAAAATGTTGCATGGCAGCTTGGCTGAGCTTCATGCTGCTGAAGGTTTGCACCGGCAAGAACTGGCCGAAACTCTCTCCAGGCTTTTTCTTCGTCAGACAGATCAACTCCCTTGATAAGTTCTTTGGGTGTGGCTCAGGATATTTCAGCCGATCAAATTCTTGCTGTCTGCTGAAAATGTCATGGCCTGCACGCCTTGCGGTGTTGCCAAGAGGCATATCTGGGCCTTGTGACGGGCAAAAATACCCACAGTGACAACCCCAGGCCATTGATTGATTTCGGCCTCCAGTGCGAAAGGGTCCGTCATGTGCAGTCCATAGATGTCGAGAATATGGCATCCATTGTCAGTCACCACGCCTTGGCGCAATTGGCTTTGGCCACCCAAAGTTTCAAATCGGCGCCCCACCTGGGCAGCCGCCATCGGAATCACTTCCACGGGCAAGGGAAAGCGCCCCAGTACATCAACTTGCTTGGAGATGTCGGCAATACATACAAAACGCTGAGCCAGGTCAGCAACGATTTTTTCGCGTGTCAAGGCAGCGCCACCACCTTTGATCATGAAACCCTGACGGTCAATTTCATCGGCTCCATCGATATAAACTGGCAGATCTGTGACTTGATTGCTGTCGATCACCGGAATGCCATGAGCACGCAGGCGCTCGGTGCTTTTTTCACTGCTCGATACCGCCCCTGTAATTTGATTTTTAATGGTTGCCAAGGCGTCAATGAAATAATTGACTGTTGAGCCCGTGCCGACTCCGACGAGGGCGTTGCGAACCACATACGCGAGGGCGGCTGTTCCAACTTGTGCTTTGAGTTCGTTTTGATGCATGGCCAAAAATGTTAAAGCAAACTTTGCAAGCTACTTTAAACCCAATTTAATCATCCAAGATCTTCTTATGCCTCTGATTCCTTATGCGCTGACCCGACCGTTTCTTTTCAGTCTTGATCCTGAGCAGGCACACGAACTGACGCTTGGCTCACTGGCCCGTATTCAACATACCCCCTTGATTTGCGCTATCGCTCAAACACGCATTGACGACCCCGTGACTCTGGCGGGCCTGCGTTTTCCCAATCGGGTTGGCTTGGCTGCGGGGCTGGATAAAAATGGCCGCTGCATTGATGGCTTGGCTGCCATGGGTTTTGGATTCATTGAGGTAGGCACTGTGACCCCAAAACCGCAAAGCGGCAACCCCAAACCGCGCATGTTCCGCCTGCCTGAAGCGCAGGCATTGATCAACCGGCTTGGCTTTAACAATGAAGGCCTGGAAGCCTTTGTCAAGCATGTGAAACGCGCCCAGTTTCGTCAAAAAGGTGGCATCTTGGGCCTCAATATCGGCAAAAATGCCTCAACCCCGATGGAGGACGCAGTCAATGATTACCTCATAGGTCTTGAAACAGTTTATCCCCATGCTGATTACATTACCATCAATATCTCCAGCCCCAACACCCAAAACCTGCGGGCACTGCAAAGCGACGAGGCTTTAGATCATTTGCTGGGCTTACTGCAGCAACGCCGCCTCGAACTGACACAAACCCATGCTCGATCGGTGCCCCTGTTTGTAAAAATTGCCCCAGATCTGGATGATGTGCAAATTCAGATGATTGCTCACACCCTGCAAAAACACCGCATTGATGGCGTGATCGCTACCAATACCACCATCGCTCGCGAAGCGGTGGCCCATCTGCCCCATGGCCAGCAAACCGGTGGCCTCAGTGGTGCCCCCTTGTTTGACGCCAGCAACCGCGTGATACGTCAGCTACGCACAGCCCTTGGCCCGCATGTTGCCATCATTGGCGTTGGAGGGGTCACAGGGCCAGCACAGGCCCGGGCCAAAATTGAAGCGGGTGCCAACTTGGTTCAGATTTATACCGGTTTGATCTACCATGGCCCGGCCTTGATCCCCGAAGTGGCTCGGGCACTTCGATCACAACATGCCATTTGACTGGTTTGTGTGTTTTTTACCCTCACCCCAACCCGTTTGAATGAAGGCCAGCCAGCAATATCTCTATACGGGAGCACCTCTAAAAACATTGATTTCAGCGAAACCGGCTCCATAAGTCATTGATTTTAATGGAGCCTATTTTCATGAAATAGGGCTTTTTCGAGATGCCTATGGGGAGATGTACCTGACCTCCTCTTGAATGGAGCGCAAGGGCCTTCATGGAAGGGCTTGGCTACATTTTCAGATTGGTTCCAGCCTGCAAAAAGCTATCCCTCTATAGGGTGCATCCTTTGAGGGTGTTTTCCAATTCAGCATCTTCGGCAAAATGATTTTTTCTGGTGAATTGAAAAACAAGCCGGGAAATCATCATTTTGATTGGAAATTGCAATGTTTTTTGCTATCAAGCATACACTCTCAATATTGATTTCGGCAGTTATCTGGGGTCAGGCTCAGGCAGCAACTGAAATCAATCAAGCCACACAAACTGAACTTGAGGCTATCAAAGGGATCGGCCCAGGACCCTCATCTAAAATTTTGGCCGAACGGCAGCGCACCCAATTTTAAAACTGGGACGATGTGAATGATCTTGTTCATGGTTTGGGGCCCAAAACAGCAGCCAAGCTTTCTGCTGCGGGCTTGCTGGTCAATGGTTTTGCTTATGTTCCCAAGGCATCTTTACCTTCATCTTCCTCAAAAGCTGCCCAGCCATTGGTCATTGCCATGTCTCCGAGTGGGGGGCATTCAGCCTCTGCAACTTCAGGATTCTCCGCGACTGGCCCATATATTCGTTGGTCTGGGCTTACTCCGGTAGCCAATCAAGTGCCAGCCATACCTTCAGGGAAAATTGCAAAACCAGCTCAATCTTCCCACGATCAAGCCAAGCCGCCAGGGCCTTCTCCAACAATTCGCCCCTTACATTTACAGGCAAACCCTCTTAAATTGCGGCCTGCGCCATGACCATCGCGGCGTACGCGCCTTTTTGGTTGAGCAATTCAAGATGAGTCCCAGATTCAATGACCCGACCCTCGGACACTACGTAAATTCGATCTGCATTGACCACCGTAGATAAACGGTGCGCAATCAAAATCAATGTTTTTCGACCGTGCCATTCCTCGATCGCTTGCTGCACAGATCGTTCAGATTCAGTGTCTAAAGCAGATGTTGCTTCGTCAAAAATCCAAACAGGGGCCCCTTTATAAAGTGCCCTTGCGATGGCAAGACGTTGCCTTTGGCCCCCTGAAAGCTTGCTTCCATTGGTGCCAATGGGCATTTCCCAACCTTGAGGCTGAGATGAAATAAAATCCCACAGATTGGCTGCTTTGAGGCAATGCTCCAGTTTTACAGGGTCGCGAGGCTGAGCATAAGCTACGTTGTCTGCCATTGAGCCTTCAAACAGAACAATATCTTGTGAAACAACGGCAAACTGTTTGCGCAGCGAGGCTTTACGTAAATCTTGAATATTCACATCGTCCAGGGTAATGTGCCCTTTTTGGGGTTCGACAAAACCCAAAAGGGCACTCACCAGGGTACTTTTCCCTGATCCTGAGGCCCCTACAAGGGCAATTGTTTGCCCCGAAGAGACAGAAATAGACAAGCCTTTCAGTGCAGTGGTTTCGGCATTAGGGTAGGTGACAGTCAGGTCATCCACGTGAATCTGGCCACGGCAAGATTCAAGAGAGATGGTTCCAGTGTCTGGTTCAGCGGGGGTTTGAATCAAGTCGCGACAGCCCTGGGCGGTCAAAAGGCCACCAATGATCGGTTGAGAAATATCAGTCAATCGACGCACACTAGACAGCAAGCTTAGCATTGCGAGCACAAAAGCTGCAAAATCACCCGGGGTTGAGCCCCGTTCCTGGGCTTGCCAAAGAGCCATTGCGAGAATCAAAGCCAAACCTGTGCTGGCAATCAGTTGAGAAATGGGGCTCATCAAAGCGGCGGCTGCCGAGCTTTTCAGAAACGCACGTTGAAGGTGTCGGCCTGCTTGTGTGAATCGGTCAAGTTCCCAGGTGCCAGCATCAAAAGTGCGCACCACTCTCCACGCTCTGGCGATGTCATCCACACACGACACCAACTTCATTTCAGACTCGAATGCTGTTCGACCCGTTTCCTGGGTGCGGTTATGGATAATTCGAATAGACTGAGCCATGAAAGGTAAAACGATAAAAGCAACCAGGGTGAGTTTCCAGTCAAGGTAAAAAAGATAAGCCAGCATGGCAGCGGCAGTGGTTCCGTCCCGAAGCAAGGTGGTGGTGGCCCCCCCCAACAAAGACAACACGGTTTGGGGATGATTGACCACTCGGGTAATGGCGATGCCTGGGTTAAGATCTGTGTACAGGCTCGCATTGGCTTTGATGATTGCTTCCATGAGAAGGGTACGAAGGTCAAGCACGGTTCGTGAAGCTGCCCATTGAAGCAGGTAGGCCCCCAGAAAAAGTAGCAGGCCTCGAACCACGAACACCAGCACAAGTGCGACCGGGATAATCCATGGAGAAATTTGATCCAGAGATGTGTGAGATGGCAGCCCGATGGACTGTAAAGTACTCGCCACCCCTGAGCTGCCTGAGGCAGCCTGCGCTCCAGACTGGGCAGCGATACTGTTGAGAGCATGGCTCAACAGGGCAGGAACAAGGGGTTCTGTGAAGGAGGCCAAAACAAAGGCCAGGGTGGAAAGAATAAAACCAAGGCGGTGGGGGCGGATGATGCTCCAAAGCCATTTGACCGTGCCAAGGTGTGAGGAAGAACTGAGGCGAGTTAAAGACATTGTAAGATGATCCGGCTTGGAGGCATCTGTGACCTCATGGCGACGGCTGAATAGAAAAACTTATGAAATACCTTGGGGCTTGGCTGTCGCAGCTTCTGCGCGGCCCTGAAATGGCTCTGTGCGCAGTGCTGTCGGGTGGTCGGCGCTGGAGGTAAAGGCATCGGCAAAAAATTCATTCTTGGGCAAATGGCAAAGCCGGGTTAAATCAGTTCGGGCCGCATTCACCATGGCGGGGGCGCCGCAAGCATAAACCTGATGGCCAGAGAGATCCGGCCAATCATGCATGAGTGCTTGATGAACCAGGCCCACCCGGCCTTGCCACGGAGCGTCTGGATCAGGTTCAGAAAGCACTGGTTCATAGCGCAGCAAAGGCCACTCAGCTACCACTTCTTGCACCCAAGTATGCAAATACAAATCAGATGGTCGGCGGCAGCCCCAATACAATACAAGGGGTCGATCCTCTGCCTTGAGTCGCATTTCTTCAATAAGGGCTTTGATGGGCGCAAGACCTGTGCCTGAAGCCAACAAAATAACAGGTTTGGCTTTGTCTTCACGCCAAAAAAAGTCACCATAGGGCCCTTCAATACGCAAAATATCACGTGCCTTGAGCGATGAAAATACCTGGTCAGTGAAGAGGCCACCTGGCATATGCCGGATGTGCAATTCGATACCGGGGTGACCTGTGCCTAACACTTCAAGCAGGCGGTGTGGTGCATTCGCCATTGAATAGCTTCGGCGTTGCCCGTGGGGCAAAATAAAGTCAATATACTGGCCTGCACGAAACCGAAATGCCTCGTTGCCAGGAAGCTGAAGCCGTAATACCGCCACATCCGGGGCTGGTCGTTCCACAGTAAACACACGAGCAGGCATTTTTCTGACCGGAAAATCAATGTTTTCGACCCGACTGTGAACTTCAAGCACAACGTCAGTTTGTGCTGTGGCACAACAGCTGAGGATCCAGTCGGCATCTTCCTCTGCTGAATTGAGAGCCTGAGCTTGATGGGCCCCATGAAGCACATGCCCCTCTTTGATCTGAATTTTGCATGAGCCACATGCGCCATTCTTGCAGCCATAGGGTAAGGCCGCACCATGCCGAATGGCTGCCATCAAGATGGGTTCGTCTTGTTCTACTGAAAAAGTATGCCCGCTGGGCTCCACTGTGACCTTAAAAGACATAGGCTGAACTGAAATAAAAATGAGAAAAAAGGCGCAGCGCCAATTTTTTTTGTTTGAAGGTGAAAGAATCTTGGAAAACTATTATTTTATTTCTTGGTGCCCTTGGTAACTTTTTTCTCTGCCATAACCTTTCCAT
>JBEIRS010000020.1:0-11012 GCA_040375795.1 Methylibium sp. | reverse complement strand
TGTAGCACAACCCAAGTTGACCAACCTTCCCTTGGCCAAAAGGATGATTTTTTTACCCCCAGGGAATATCACATGGTCAACCTGTGGTTTGATTTCATCCCACTCATAAGCCTCTAGCGATGCCACATCAATTTCATTGTCAAAGTGCCCGATATTGCAAACAATGGCTTCGTCTTTCATTTGGAGCATATGTGCATGGGTGATGACGCGCTTGTTTCCTGTGGCGGTCACAAAAATGTCAGCCTTGTCGGCAGCGTACTCCATAGTCACAACACGGTAGCCTTCCATGGCTGCTTGCAAGGCATTGATCGGGTCAATTTCGGTGACCCATACTTGAGCGCTGAGTGCTCTGAGGGCTTGCGCTGAGCCTTTGCCTACATCCCCATAACCACAAACAACCGCCACTTTGCCAGCGATCATGACATCGGTGGCCCGCTTGATACTGTCGACCAAAGAGTCACGGCAGCCATAGAGAGTGTCAAACTTGATCTTGGTGACACTGTCATTGACATTGATAGCTCGAAACATCAGATCTCCACGGGCACTCATTTCTTTCAGGCGGTGCACCCCGGTCGTGGTTTCTTCGGTCACGCCAATGATATGAGCTGATTTGCGGCTATACCAGTGGGGATCCTCAGACAGCTTGGCTTTGATTGCTTCGTAAAGGCATGCTTCTTCTTCGCTGCTCGGCTGATGGAGTAGCGCAGGGTTTGTCTCGGCCCTTTTCCCGAGATGCATCAGCAAAGTGGCATCACCGCCATCATCGAGAATCATGTTGGGCCCTTCATTTTGGCTGCCTTGGGGGCCAAATTCAAAAATGCGGTGGGTATAGTCCCAGTAATCAAAGAGAGTTTCGCCTTTGTACGCGAAAACAGGCGTGCCAGCGTCAACCAGGGCGGCTGCCGCATGGTCTTGGGTCGAGTAAATGTTACACGACGCCCAGCGCACTTGAGCCCCAAGGGCTTGGAGGGTTTCCACCAACACTGCTGTTTGGATGGTCATGTGCAGTGAGCCGGCAATTCGGGCCCCTTGGAGGGGCTTTTGGGGTGCAAATTCATGGCGAATGGCCATGAGCCCAGGCATTTCAGTTTCGGCGATTTTGATTTCTTTGCGCCCCCAGGCAGCAAGGGAAAGGTCAGCGATAAAATAATCTGAGGTGGGCTTGAGGACTGCGTTCATGAAGGTCTCCGGTGGGGTTTCGGGGACGGGCGAACGCTTTGTAAAAGCCGCTCACCACGCCAAGAAATGACAGAGGTGAGCGCCGTTGATCACTTCCGAGCCTGGGATGGATGACATCTCGCAGCGCTCCTCGGAAAGTCCTTCCATTGTATCAGGGACGCTCCATCGGCCGCCGTATAGTCATGGATCGGAGTGAAAAAGTGCATCAAACTTCCGTCTGCCAAATTAAGCGTTTTCATAAACAGAAGGTTCTCCCGGGGGCCGGGTTTTGAATCGTTTATGAACCCAAAGGTACTGGGCTGGATTGCGGCGAATTTCAGATTCAATCCATTGATTCATCAATGCAGCGTCGGCACAGGGGTTTGGGCTGGGAAAATGATTCCAGGGGGGCTTGAATTGCACCCGGTAACCACGCCCTCCGGCCAGCATGTCAACGACAACGGGTTGAACAATCATTTGGAGTGATTGAGCCATTTTTGAAGGTGCCAGCAAGGTGCAGGTATTTACCCCAAAAAATGGGACAAATACTGAATCTTTAGGACCAAAGTCCATGTCAGGTAAGTTGAAAAATGCCCAGCCTCGACGAATTGCCCGCACCAATGGCAAAGCCCGATCCCCACGTGGAAAAATATCCCCCTGCCCAAATCGGGTACGGCCTTTGCGAATGGCCCGATCAAAGGCTGCGTTGCTTTGGGGCTGGTAAATGGAACAAACTTGGCGCTTTTGAAAAATTTGAGTTGCGATGCCCGCGACATCCAGGCCCACAAAATGCGGCACCAACCACATGACAGGCTGTTCGCTGCGCTCGGCAAGGCCGACATCGCCCTCAATCTGAATCAATCGACGCAAGCGCTGGGGTGAGGCATACCATAGCAGGCCACGTTCTATCAGGCTGCGCCCCAACCATTGAAAATGCTCAAACGCCACCGCCGTTCGTTGATGCAGTGACCACTCGGGGAAGCATAATTCCAAATTGCGCAAAGCAACCGCACGGCGGGTTTTGGCAAACATCCACAGCAAACGCCCAAAACCTCGCCCAAGGCAAGCCTGAACCCGCAATGGCAGCTTGTGTATAAGCCACAACAGCGCCAGGGAAAAATGAGCCAACAAGCCTTAACCCTCTGCCATTTGAAGGCTGACAGCCGGCTCTTTATAACGATGATAACCCCAAAGATATTGCTGGGGACAGCGCCGAATCAGGCGCTCCATCGCCCTGTTGACCATGGTGGCGGCTTCGACACGCTGCATGGGATCGGATGGGATATCCTCGGGCATCGGTTCGCAGGTCAATTCATACCCTCGGCCCCAGGGCAATCGACGACACCAGGCCAATACGATGGTCGCCCCAGTGTGCTGAACCAGCCGAGCAGCCAGGGTCATGGTGTAGGCAGAGCGGCCAAAAAAGGGTGCCCATACACCCATTCCAAGGGGGGGAACCTGGTCGGGTAACAGCCCCACAGCCTCACCATGCTTGAGTGCCTTTAGCATCTGTCGAACCCCTGTCAAATTGGCTGGGGCCGTATTGAGCCCAGGACGAGGCCGGCTGACATCAATCAAGTCACGCAACCAGGGCTTGCGGGCGGGTCGATACAAAACGGTGATTGGTTGATGGTGGCCAAAATATTCGGCATAAGCCTGGGCAGCGACTTCAAACGAACCCAAATGCGGCGTCAAAAAAACAATACCCCGGCCTTGAGCCAAGGCATGCTGAATGACTTCTTCACCCTTGAGCACCAATTTATGGCCAAAGCCCTCGGTGCGGGCACGCATCCATAAAAAAGGAAGCTCTGATAATAGCTGTCCAGCCTGTCCTACTGCGCCTTTGACTTCCGACCATCCCATGGCGGCTTGTCGCGCATGATTTAAAAATCGGCGCCGGTAGGTGGGGGAGAGCAAAAAGCTGATCCAACCCAAAATCCAGCCCAATACATGCAAAAGCCCCAGAGGCCAAAAAGAAAATCCACGAAAAACAGCGTATATCTTCATATAATCAAGTTGTCGCCGAGTTATTGAACCACTTGCGGGGCGATTAAAAATTCTGCTAAAGCGTTCGCCGAACTCCGAAACAGGCCGGCAACGCGCATTCTCACCTGTTTGTATACGGAGTTTTCATGTCAAATGATTTCCTTTTTACCTCTGAATCTGTTTCGGAGGGGCATCCTGATAAAGTGGCTGATCAAATTTCTGACGCTATTTTGGATGCTATTTTGAGGCAAGATCCTCACTCGCGTGTCGCCGCCGAAACACTTTGCAATACTGGCCTGGTGGTGTTGGCAGGCGAGATCACTACCCAGGCCCATATTGACTATATACAAGTCACACGGGATACCATCAAGCGCATTGGTTACGACAACACTGATTACGGCATCGACTACAAAGGTTGTGCGGTCATGGTGTGCTACGACAAACAGAGCCATGATATTGCACAGGGTGTGGATCATGCCAGTGATGATTACCTTAACACAGGGGCTGGTGACCAGGGCTTGATGTTTGGTTATGCCTGCGATGAAACACCGGAGCTGATGCCTGCGCCTATTTATTACGCTCATCGCCTGATGGAGCGGCAGTCGCAATTACGCAAAGACGGTCGCCTTCCATTTTTGCGCCCTGACGCCAAAAGTCAGGTCACCATGCGGTATGTCAACGGCAAGCCCCACAGCGTTGATACCGTGGTTTTATCAAGTCAGCACTCGCCCGAAATGAGTGATGGCAAACACATGAAGCCCGCTTTTACTGAAGCCATCATTGAGGAAATGATCAAGCCGGTTCTTCCCAATGAGTGGTTGAATGGGACCCGTTACTTGGTCAATCCTACTGGCCGATTTGTCGTTGGCGGCCCCCAAGGAGATTGCGGCCTGACAGGCCGAAAAATTATAGTAGACACCTATGGTGGTGCCTGCCCGCATGGTGGGGGGGCATTCAGTGGCAAAGATCCCACCAAGGTCGATCGCTCTGCGGCATATGCCGCTCGCTATGTGGCGAAAAATATCGTGGCGGCTGGGCTCGCACGCCAATGTCAAATTCAAGTTGCCTACGCGATTGGGGTTGCCAAGCCTGTGAATGTGACCGTCTATACAGAAGGTACCGGAGTGATTTCGGATGAGAGCATTGCCAAACTGGTCGATCAATTTTTTGACCTTCGCCCCAAGGGCATCATTCAAATGCTCGACCTATTTCGGCCAATTTACAGCAAAACCGCTGCTTACGGCCACTTTGGGCGTGATGAGCCAGAGTTCAGTTGGGAGCGCACAGACAAAGCCTTGTCTTTACGATCTGCGGCAGGCCTATAAAGTTTTTAAGGTCTGTGTAGGATGTGGGTACGAGAAAGCTGTCATATTCTACGCAGCCCTAACATCCAGAAAACGGTAAAAAAAACCAAGGCGCCTGGACTTTACAGCCGACGAATCCCGAGTCCGACAGACAACCAAACACCAGTGTCTAGTTGCATCCCTCAAACCCTCGGCAATGCTCAACCGCATATTTCATCAGTTCTGCTTGGCCTTCCAGCTTGAGTTTGCGCTTGATATTGTGTCGATGAGTTTCCACGGTTCGAGTACTGAGGCTCAAAATTTGCGCAATTTGTTTGTTGGCCATTCCTTTGGCAAGGCAGCTTAATACCTCGGCTTCCCGAACAGACAGCAGAGGGCGGGGCGTTTGGGCACGAAACAATCTTCCCGAGAGGCTGTCACTAAGAAAGGTTTTCCCATTCATAATTGTTTGAATGGCTGTGATGATCTCATCTGAAGGCGCATCTTTGAGGACATAGCCTTGAGCCCCAGATTGCATCGCTCGGCTGACATATTCAGGGTTGTCATACATGCTGAGCATCAAAATCAATAAATGAGGATGCTGGGCCAGCAATTGTTGAGTAAGCTCAATGCCATTCATGTCTTTCATGCCTACATCCATCAGAACCAGATCAATTTTTTGCATCTGACAGATTGTCAAAGCTTCAAGCGCATGGCTGGCTTCAGCCACAATTTCAAACCCTTCCACCGAGCCAAGTCTGGCTTTAAGCCCCTCTCTGACAAGATGGTGGTCATCAACAATCATAAGTTGGATAGGATGGGTCATGATACAGTCGATGGCTGAATTTGGGCAAACTGATCTATGGCTGAAATATGTACATCCGCCACAAGGCGGGTTTCCCCAGGGCGTGACCAAATTTTTAGGGTTCCACCAATTGATGCCAAGCGCTCTCGCATGTTGCGAAGGCCAATCCCCCGGCGAGGGTCTTTGTGGACATCATTGACGTTAAAGCCACTGCCATTATCACGCACAATCAGGCGCACCCCTTTGGCATGAAAAATAAGCCATAAATGAACCTGGTCAGCACCTTGGGCGTGTTTTTGAATATTCGTCAGAGCTTCTTGCGTGACCCTAAATAGCACGGTATTGATTTCATTCGGTAAGTTGCGGCGCAAGCCTTTAACTCGCATAGAAAAAAGCAGGCGATCGTCAAGGTTGAATTCTCGACCCAGGTTTTCCAGAGCATCTGGAAGCCCTAGAACATCCAAGGCAGCAGGTCGCAGCCGGTGCGAAATGTTTCGGACTTCGGTGAGGGCCTCATTCAGTCGATGAAGGGCTTTTGGCAGGGCTGCCGGAACTGCGCTGACTTGAGGCTTGAGTTGCGTGACAGCCAATTCCAATTGAAGTTTGATGGAAACCAGGGTTTGGCTGGTGCTGTCGTGCAATTCACGAGATAAGTAGGCTCGCTCATCTTCTTGGGATTGTACAACCTGACGGGCCATGAGACGCAATTTGCTGTCAGCCACTTTGGCTTCACTGAGGTTGAGCGCCAAGCCACAGCCACCAATGATGCCCACACCTAAGAGGGCCACTCCGGCAATCCAGAGCATCGAAGTCGCCACATTTTCACTGACCTGCTGGTCAACTTGAGTCAAGGTACGCTGAATATCGTCCAGATAAAGCCCGGTTCCGAGCATCCAATTCCAACGTGAAAGTGCCACGGCGTAGCCGAGCTTGGGGGCAGTATCTTTGGTCGAGGGTTTTTCCCAGGTATATCGAACGAAACCTCCGCCATTGACAGCACGTTGGATCAGGGCCCGGATCACAGGGATGCCGTGGGGATCTTTCATGTCGGAAAGGTCTTTTCCCACCAGCTTTGGCTGGCGGGCATGCATTAAGTTTGTACCGTTCAGTTCGTATACAAAAAAATAACCATCAACACCATAGTCAAGGGATGCCAATCGATTCAAGGCTTCCTGGCGTATGGCAGGAGTGTCTAGGTGGCCATGATAAAGCGGGGCAATCGTACTTTGGGCTAGATCAACATAATGCTTGAGTTCAGTTTCTCGAGCGGCCATATATGCTTTTTCAAAAAGGGCTCGCTCTCTTTCAGAAAGATTTTTTTCCTGCTGTTTTAAGGCCATGGTGATCAAAATCAAACACCCCAACAGGGGGGTGATTGACAACAGAAAAAACTTCAGCCGAAGACGCATTCTTCAGTGCCCTGTAAATATCAGAAGCCAACCACGACAATTCAAACCTGATTGGCCAGTTGATAGAGCTGGCTGGAGCGCGCTCCTGATCGGCAGAAAAGAAGAACGGGCGTGGGTAAACTTGCTAACAAAGTCGCCAAATCATGGACATTTTCTCCCGTGATGTGCCCCGGCGTGACAGGCAGATAGACATATTCCAGGCCGGCATTCAGTGCAGCCTCGCGCAGGGCTTGGTGGGTGGGTTGATCTGGGCCTCCTTCAAAATCGGGGCGGTTATTGATGACGCTGCGAAACCCAGCTTGCGCCACGGATTGCATGGCTTCAGGTTCCAGTTGAGCGCTCGCACAAGCATCCGGGCTGAGAGGCTGAAAGGACAGGGGTAAGGCCATCAATAGGCTCCGTCAGAAAAGGTTGAAATGTGGTTATTTATGGTTTTGAGACTGAGCCCAGGGCTTGCTTGATCAGCATTGATACAAGGGCCATATCTGCTTGGTCTGCCAGTTTGGCCTTGGCTGCCGCCATAGCTTTACCCATGTCAGCCGGGCCACTGGCTTGTATTTCAGCTAAAAGCAAAGAAATCTGTGCTTGAATCTGTTCGGGAGTCAGTCTTGGAGGTAAATAGGACTGCAAAATCTGCAATTCAAAAGATTCTTTTTCAACCAGGTCAGATCGCTGAGCGATTTGGAATTGGCCAATTGAATCTTTGCGCTGCTTGATTTGCTTGTCGATGATGGCAATAATAGCCTTGTCGTCCAGGGTGATGCGATCATCCACCTCTTTTTGCTTGATCCCGGCGAGAAGCCCTCGAATGGTCAGTAAGCGAGCAGAATCTTTGGCCCGCATGGCTTGTTTCATGTCGTCGTTGATTTTTTCTTTGAGGCTCATGATGACAATTTTAGGTAAGGCATTGAAAAAGAACAGCCCGCACAGGGCGGGCTATTTGAAGCATATCAGCCCGAAGAATTGGGCTTTGAGCAGAAGTTTAATAGAGCTTCTTGGGAAGCTGCATACTACGAACACGCTTGAAGTGACGCTTGACTGCAGCAGCTTTCTTGCGCTTGCGTTTAGTGGTTGGCTTTTCGCGAAACTCGCGAGCACGCAAGTCTGTCAAGAGGCCGGTTTTTTCGATGCTGCGCTTAAAGCGACGTAGAGCGACATCAAATGGTTCATTTTCCTTCACGCGAATCGTAGTCATTTAAAAATGGAGTTCCTTGGTTGGTGTTTTGGATTCCCTGAATGAGGCCCCAAAAAAGTCCCGACTTCCATGGTCTCTGGGCGTTTTCTTCACGTCTTAAACTGAAGGTACGAGCACACATGAAAATACAGAGCATATTGTCAGCAAAGTTTTTGATTTTACCTCTATTTTTTTACGTATAGCAATGTCTCAAGTCACAGATGATCCGGTTCTATCTTTTGGAAGGGAATCCCCAGATGCTTTGAATGCTTGGCGCCACACCGTTGATTGCTCTATTTATAGCCCATAGAAGGGCGCTATCATTGCCCTTGAATATCAATCTTGAGCACCTGCTGATGACCCATGGCTCCCTTTGAGGTGGGCTGTCACGGCATGGAGCCACCCTAAAAAGATGCAAATAACAAGCACGCTTCCTATCGATTCAGAAACCATCGATCTTTTCAAGCTTTTTGAACAGAGCGGCCTCTTGATTGGAGTCAAGGACGCAGAATCAGGCCTATACAATTATGTCTGTGACCGGATGGCCGATCTCTTGGGCCGGCGCCGTCAAGACATTCTTGGACTCAGTGACTTGGAACTTTTAAGCCCTGAAGAATCGACCCTGATGCGTGCTGCAGAGCAAACCGTGCCCCAAGGCGGGGGGGTTCAATGGAGCGAGCATTGCCTCATGCGATCTGGCCAGTTGCGCGAATTTGGCGTCAATCGGATGTTCTGGGTCACTGCTTCCAAGGGCAGGCTCTTGATCAGTGCTTGGCTTGAAATAACTGAAACTCGCCAGCATGAAGATCAGCTACGACAGGCATTAAACCAACTAGAGCAACAACAAAAAGCACTGGAAGCCTTGAGGCGTGAAACCCAGGAAAATTTTTTTCATCCCCCAGATTCTAAATTGTATCAATTAGGGCATTTCGAAGATCAATTGCGAAGAGAACTGGATTTATCATCGCGTGAACATCGTGAATTTGCCCTGGTGGCCATTGCTCTGGATGCTTTAAAAGATCCTGCTCACGCTGTCGGTTCAAGTGCTTATCATCAAATTTTAGATGCTCTGGGCTGGTTGTTGCGCAGCAATACCCGAGCCATGGATGCGTCCTGTCGCCTCGAAAGCGGTCGATTCGCCGTGTTGCTCTCCGGCGTCGGACTTGCCACCGCTCACTCTCGCATGGAGTATTTGCGTCGCCAATGTGCCACCCAAATGGTAGTTTTAGAAGGGCAAAGCCTTGGCTTTACGGTTTCGATGGGAGTGGCAAGTTTTCCGCATACAGCCCAAACCCAAGAGCAACTCATTCATGCCGCCGAGGCCGCCTTGGCCGAGGCTCAGGCTCGCGGAGGGAATCAAGTGACATTGGCAAGCATCAAATTCAAATTGGGGTGAATTAAACACCCAAAAAAGAAAAGAAATGATTTTTTACTGGCATCAATCAACGTGAGGCACGATCAATGTAGCTCGGACTGATCTTTGTCTACTCTTTGGGGTAAAAAGAAAAAGAGTTGCCCGCTGCAAGCCATCGTTTGCATTCCTGAACGCAGGGAGTTCAGGTGGGCAAGGGCAGCCAAGCCTTGGGTTCATCTGACGCGAGATGATCACGCCGACATGGCAATATTCCAAGCCCTGGCTCATGAGAGCATCGGTTCAAGGAACAATAAAACTCAGGCCAGTGCAGCGGGCAAATTCATTTTATATGATGATTGATTGTCAGGTGAAGAACGAGATCAAATTTCGAAGGCCAGAGATGACCTTTGACCTATGTTTTCGTGCTCTTTGAGATTTAATTCCCTTCACATCCCCCTCAACTCAGTGGAAATGAGCTCCCTTTTGGTATTTATTTACCCATATGCTCTTTAATCTGGCTTGAAAAAGACGAAAATTACTCCAATTTACTAGGGTCACTCAGAAATTCTCATTCCAGTTGGTGTTTTTTTGAAGGGGATGCTTTATGCAAATGCTCTATAACTCAGAGAGCTATTCGGTGGTCGAAATTGATGTTCCGGCACAAGGTATCTTGCCTGTCGGCATTCCTGCTTCTGCAGCTCTGCGCCGCGGAGGCTTTGAAATTGTTGACAAATTTGCCCGCAAAGAAATTTTTATTGAAGGGGCCTTGGCTCAAAGTTTCAGGGAAGATGTGGAGGCTCTGATAGAAACACAACCCTCCATGGAAGAATTTGACGATTACCTAGAGCGCTTTGCTGCACTGATGCACCAAACCTTGATTTTGCACTGATAGCTTCTTTGAGGCCCTTTCAGGGGCAGGTCGCTGCTTGCGAGCGAAATGGCTGCAAGTTCAGTCTGCCGAGTTAAGCAAGGTCTGTTTCAGAGCCTGCTTTTCGCTCAAGAAGTTCTTCGAGGGCTTGCATCACATTTTGTTCCGCTAAAAGTACCCGAACGACCGCCCGGGTGATTGGCATATCCACTCCACAATCCTGGGCGCGCTGAAGTACCATCGGTGCACTGCGTACGCCTTCGGCCACATGCCCCAATTCAGCTAAGATTTTTTCCAAAGGTTTTCCTTTGGCCAAATTCAAGCCCACTTGTCGATTACGCGAAAGGTGGCCGGTGCTTGTTAATACCAAATCACCAAGCCCGGAAAGGCCCATAAAGGTTGAGGCTTGAGCACCCAAGGCCACCCCCAATCGGCTCATTTCGGCCAAGCCACGTGTAATTAAAGCAGCTCGCGCATTCATACCAAGGCCAATTTGGCCATGAATCAAATTTGATTGAGGCCAGCAAAATCCATCGGCAATTCCGGTGGCAATCGCTAATACATTTTTAACTGCTCCGCCCACTTCAACCCCGATGGGATCAGTGCTGGTATAAACCCGCAGGTTGCCTCCATGGAAGCAGTTGGCTGCATTTTCGCGTAGTGAGGGGTCATGGCTGGCAACTACCAGGGCGCTTGGTTGGCCTTGGGCAACTTCTTGGGCAAAACTGGGGCCAGAAACAACCCCCACACACAGGTTTGGCGACAAAGAGCGGGCAATTTCATGCCCGAGGGCTGCCGTGCCTTCTTGAAAGCCTTTGCAGAGCCACAAAACTTGGCGACAATGTCCCTTGAAAGGCAAAGCTTCTAAACGAATGAGGGTTTCAGCTAAACCCGCCATGGGAGTGGCAATCATGACGATGCCATGTTCAGCATGGCGCACCGCATGATCAAAATCAGAGGTGACTTGCAAGTCAG
>JBEIRS010000257.1:0-2528 GCA_040375795.1 Methylibium sp. | reverse complement strand
GGAGCCTCTGGTCAAATCATCTTGAGCCGATAGATTTGCCCGCAGGCAAGATCCTGTGTGACTCGGGGCGCCGGTTCTCCCACGTTTTTTTCCCTACCTCAGGGATTGTTTCTTTGCTGTATGTCATGGTTGATGGCCATTCTTCTGAAGTCGCCGTGGCAGGTAAAGAGGGCCTGATTGGGGTCCCCTTACTGATGGGAGGAGATTCAATGCCTACTCAAGCCGTGGTTCAAACCAGCGGAGAGGGGTATCGCTTGAAAGCCCAATGGGTGACTGATGCCTTCAACCAAGGGGGGCCGACCATGCGTCTTTTACTGCGTTATGTTCAGGCTTTGATGGCTCAATTATCACAAATTGCGGTATGCAACCGGCACCATACCTTGGATCAACAGTTATGTCGTTGGCTTTTGCTCAGTTTAGACAGGCTGGATGACGATCAAGTCTGGATGACCCAGGAAGTGATCGCCAATATGCTCGGGGTACGCCGAGAGGGGGTGACCGAAGCCGCAGGAAAATTACAACGCAGGGGCTTGATTCAATACCGTCGTGGTCATATTACTGTGCTGGATCGCGAGGGCCTTGAAAACCAAAGTTGTGAATGTTACGAGGTGATACGTTCAGAATATGAACGTCTTCTTCCTGGTATGTTGGTGGCATGATTTTTGGCGTGGGGAACAGGCGACTCCACAGTGAGAGAATTTTTGACAACGCTGTTTAAATTTCATCTTTTATTTCTTGTAATCGCAACAATGCTGCGCCTTCTGGTACTTGATCACCGGCCTTGTAAATAATTTCCTGCACTCGCCCATGAAAAGGGGCATGCAAAGTATGCTCCATTTTCATGGCTTCCATCACCGCCAAAGCCTGCCCCCGACAGACGGTATCTCCTGGCTGAACCATCACCAGTAAAACTTTTCCGGGCATTGGAGCATGCAACCCTTCAGGCACCGTATGGCCCGGATTTTCTCCAGGCAGGTATTCTTCGATCCACCCCTGGGCATGCGGTGCCGTGATCGCCCAGCGTCGAGAAACGCGTTGTGCTCCGGCCTCCAGGGTATCGACCTGCACTCGAACCCAAATATCGCCGAGTGCCAAGTCGAAAATACCGTTCCCTTGGGGCACCGCTCGCCAAGGCACAGAGGCTGATTCGCCATGTTTATTCCAGCGCAACTCAAACTCCCCCTGAGAATCTTGAAACAAGCCAAGACGTACCACGTCTGATTCAATTTTCAAGGTCCAATGCCAGCAGAGTGCCCCCTGAATCCGCCATTTGGGGCCACTCCATGGGTCAGACCAAGCCACAGGAAGAGGACTTTCTGAGATGCCAAATAGGCTTTGTGCTGCCACGGCAGCCAGCAACCAAGAGCAATCCAGAAGAGCAGGAGCAAATAAAACAGGCCGCTCGCGCTCAATCAAGGCAGTGTCAAGGTTGGCATTCACAAATGATGGGCTGGCAAGCAGCCTACGCAAAAATACCAGATTGGTATGTAAACCCAGCAGTTGAGTCTGAGATAAAGCCACAGACAGCCGGTTCAGGGCCTGCGCCCGGGTTTCCCCCCAGGCAATCAACTTGGCCAGCATGGTATCGTAATAGGGCGACACCAGATCCCCCTGCTGAACCCCGGTGTCCAGCCTGATCAAGCCTGACTGGAAACGAAGAGCCTCAGGCCAGCGACACACTTCCAGCAGCCCTGTTGCAGGCAAAAACTCAGCTTCTGGATTTTCAGCACAGAGACGCGCCTCAATGGCATGACCACGCCGGGAGACCTGAGCCTGGCCCAGTGGCAAGGGTTCACCTGCAGCCACACGCAGCTGCCACTCGACCAAATCCAGGCCCGTGATAGCCTCTGTCACAGGGTGCTCAACTTGCAGGCGCGTGTTCATTTCCATAAAATAAAAAACCAGCCCATCGACGGCATCGGGCGAGTGGCTGGGTTCAGCAATAAACTCGACGGTGCCGGCGCCCACATAGCCCACCGCCTTCGCTGCGGCTACAGCGGCTTCGCCCATTTTTTGACGTAAAGTATCACTGAGGCCAGGGGCCGGGGCTTCTTCCAGCACCTTTTGGTGACGTCGCTGCACCGAGCAGTCACGCTCAAAAAGAGTTATCACCTGCCCTTGATGATCGCCAAAAACCTGAATTTCAATGTGACGAGGGCGGATCAGGCAACGTTCGAGCAGCACTGCATCATTTCCAAAACTTGCGGCGGCTTCACGCTGACAAGAAGCCAGTGCCGCCGCAAAATCAGAGGCCTGACTGACCACCCGCATTCCCTTGCCCCCCCCGCCTGCACTCGCTTTAATCAGCACAGGGTAGCCCATCGCATCTGCGGCCCTCTGAAGCCGAAGAGGGTTCTGATCGGCCTCATGATACCCTGGCACCAAAGGCACACCGGCTGCTTGCATCAAGCGCTTGGACTCGGCCTTCAAGCCCATTGCCCGAATTGCTGCCGGAGGAGGGCCAATAAACACCACGCCGGCCTCTGCACAGGCCTGGGCGAAGGCTTCGTTTTCACTGAGAAAACCAT
>JBEIRS010000319.1:0-1736 GCA_040375795.1 Methylibium sp. | reverse complement strand
GGCTCTGATGAGCCCGGCGGGGGCGCCCTGATTTTAGACTTTTGGAGAGTTGTGGTGAGACTTTTAGAGTGGCTGTGTGTGATCACGCGGTGCGCGGGCATCCATCATGCCTGCGCAGATCGTTATCGCATGAATTTTTGATTCAACAGGTTGCGGCTCACTTGGGACAAGGAAGCCCCTTTAACTTGTTCGGCGTAAAATCAATTTCTTCATGATTGATGATCAGCAGGTTTTGCATGTCATTCCAACCCGAACCCGCGTTTGAGCATGGCCGAGGAGCCAGCATCTCTACGGCAGTGCTTTTGTGCAATCTTGGCACGCCTGATGCCCCCACTCCGGTGGCTTTGCGGCGCTATTTGGCCGAATTCCTCAGTGACCCGCGGGTTGTTGAAATTCCCCGATGGGTCTGGAAGGCGATTTTGCACGGTATCATTTTGCGGATTCGACCCGCAAAATCAGCCCATAAATACGCATCCATCTGGACGCCTGAAGGCTCCCCTCTGAAGGTCTGGACTGAAAAACAAAGCAAGCTGTTGCAAGGTTATTTAGGTGAACGCGGACACCATGTGACGGTTCGCTATGCCATGCGCTATGGTAACCCGGGTATTCCTTCGGTCCTCAATGAGCTTCAGCAAGCTGGCGTACGCCGTATTTTGGTGCTGCCAATGTACCCTCAATATGCCGGCCCGACCACTGGCAGCGTTTGTGATGCAGTGTTTCAGTGGGGGCAAAAAATTCGCCACCTGCCCGAGTTTCGTTTTGTCACGCATTACCACGATGATACCGGCTATATCAAAGCCCTGGCCAGCCAAGTTCGTCAGCGATGGGCCACTCACGGGCGAGGGTCTAAGTTGCTCTTGAGTTTTCATGGCGTTCCCCACCGAACCCTCATGCGCGGAGACCCTTATCACTGTGAATGCCATAAAACAGCCCGGTTACTGGCGTCCAGTTTGAGTTTGCAACCAGAAGAAATGATTGTCACCTTTCAAAGCCGATTTGGTCGTGCACGCTGGCTTGAACCGTACACTGAGCCAACTCTGATTGGCCTGGCCAAAAAGGGCGTGAAACGAGTTGATGTCATGTGCCCTGGCTTTACTTCGGACTGCCTGGAAACCCTTGAAGAAATCGCACAGGAAGCCAAAGCTGCCTTTTTGGCCGCAGGCGGAACTGAATTTAATTACATCCCTTGCCTGAATGATCAGCATGAATGGATTTCAGCGCTGAGTCAGCTGGCCCAACGCCACCTGAGCGGCTGGCCTATTGATGCACCCATCCCTGCATCAGAATTTGCCAATCGAGCGCGTCGGGCGCAGGCACTTGGCGCGGAGCATTGAACCTGACATCTGGTCACAAGCAATTTGTACCATCCTGCTGCGCGCAGGCGCAGCATATAGGGACAGGATAGGGTGTGCCTGTTGCTATCTCGCCTGACTATTAGCCCGGCATGATAAGGCTTGAAATTCCCGCAAGAGGACGAGCGATGAAACCTCTTTGGTCAATACCGATGTGCAAGTCACTCTGGATGACCATTGAGGAAGCGCTCAATTCAGACCATCTCATCGAGTTTCTCGAAGCCTTGATCAAGGATGCCTGAAAAAATCACCCGAACGGGTCAAAAGCTTTCAGGCATCATCCAGCCACATCAAGAGGAGATACGGAAGCTCGCCATGGCAGTGACGAGGCTATTGGCCTGCTGACGAAGGGCGTCAGCAGCGGCTGCACTCTCCTCAACCAGT
>JBEIRS010000360.1:0-1233 GCA_040375795.1 Methylibium sp. | reverse complement strand
GTGCCTTTATACAGCTTGAGCCGCACAGTGCCATTGACTGTGGCTTGGCTGGCATCGATCAAGCCTTGCAGTAAAAGACGCTCGGGGGCGAACCAGTAGCCATTGTAAATCATGCGTGCATACCTTGGCATGAGGTCTTCTTTGAGGGCCAGCACTTCGCGATCAAGGGTGATACTTTCAATGGCACGATGCCCGGCGAGCAAAATGCTCCCGCCTGGGGTTTCATAGCAGCCGCGGCTTTTCATGCCCACATAACGATTTTCAACCTTGTCAAGGCGGCCAATCCCATGCTTGCCGCCCCATTGATTCAAAAGGCTTAAAACATTGGCAGGGCTGAGTCGTTCACCGTCTACGGCAACCACATCACCATGCTCATAGGTGAGTTCAATCACTTGAGGTTTGCTGGGGGCCTTTTCTGGGCTGACCGTGAGGCGCCACATTTTTTCTTCAGGTTCAAAATTAGGGTCTTCAAGGACGCCGCCTTCATAGCTGATGTGCAGCAAATTGGCATCCATGGAGTAGGGGGCTCCGCCACCTTTGCGCTTTTTGAAGTCTACGGGGATATCGTGTTGATCGGCATAAGCCAACAGTTTTTCACGGCTGAGAAGATCCCATTCACGCCAAGGAGCAATCACCTTGACATCCGGCATGAGGGCATACGCTCCCAATTCAAAGCGTACTTGATCATTGCCCTTGCCAGTGGCCCCGTGGCTGATGGCGTCTGCTTTGGTTTCTCGGGCAATTTCAATGAGACGTTTGGCAATTAAAGGGCGGGCAATTGAGGTGCCTAAAAGGTATTCGCCTTCGTAGAGCGCATTGGCGCGAAACATCGGGAACACAAAATCACGCACAAATTCTTCCCGCAGGTCGTCAATGAAAATATTGTCGGCACGAATGCCCATTTTGAGGGCTTTGGCCCGGGCTGGTTCGACTTCCTCACCTTGGCCGATATCGGCAGTGAAAGTCACCACCTCACAGCGGTAAACATCTTGCAGCCACTTCAGTATGACTGACGTATCCAGCCCGCCAGAGTAGGCCAAAACTACTTTTTTGATTTCTTTTGACATGGTGTGAACATGGAGTGAGGCAAAAGATCTAATTTTAGACCTTGTCTGACCTCAAGGCTGATTGAGTTAAGCTGTGATCTTGAAAGAGCCTTTGCAACACCCATCGCATTGATTGCATTCTTTTTCAGGTCAGGTCTGTTTCCTTGCTTTTTTCGCTTGTGGCACC
>JBEIRS010000315.1:0-1795 GCA_040375795.1 Methylibium sp. | reverse complement strand
GGCAGTCAAAGTAAGGCGCAAGCGTGCCAAGCACTCGGTGCAGAATGTCTCATTCACTACCCAAGCCAAAATTTTGTCGAAGAAACCCTTTCCTGGACCCAATCCCGAGGAGTCAATGTGATCCTTGATATGGTGGCCGGCGATTACATCTCACGTGATTTAGCCTGTCTTGCTGAAGAAGGGCGTTTAATCATCATTGCGGTACAAGGTGGTGCACAATCAAAATTTGATGCTGCCCAACTTATGTTGCGGCGTCTCACGATCACCGGCTCCACTTTACGCTCCCGATCACTCGCTTTCAAGGCCTCGATTGCCCGTTCCTTGTGTCGATTTGTCTGGCCATGGATCGAGTCGGGTCTTTTAAAACCTGTGGTGTTTCGTCAATATGCTGTTGCTGAAGTCGTCAGTGCTCATCGTCTGATGGAATCTCATGAGCACATTGGTAAGCTCGTCTTGACTTGGTAAATTGAATCGATTGCAAACATCATGACAGGAGCTTTTTGAATGCGAAAACCACTTGTAGTGGGCAATTGGAAAATGAATGGCGATCGTCAGGCCAATGCAAATTTACTGGCAGCCTTGCGTCAGGCAGATCCCTTGCCGAGCGAGTTGGTGGTATGTCCTCCAACACTTTTTTTGGCAGATGTCCAGCAAGCTTTAGTGGGAAGCCAAGTTCAATGGGGCGCCCAGGATTGTTCAGCACATGAGCCAGGTGCCTACACGGGTGAAGTGGCTGCTGTGATGCTCAAAGAATTTGCTTGTCGGTATGTGATTGTTGGCCATTCAGAACGGCGCACCCTGCATGGCGAAACCGACATGATTGTCGCTCAAAAGGCTCAAAGGGCCCTTGCTCATGAGATCACTCCAATTGTGTGCGTGGGCGAAACATGGGGTCAGCGCGAATTGGGCCAAATGCCTGCCGTTATTAAGCACCAAATTAATCAAATCATTCATGTCCTGGGTCCTGCTGTATCAAAGATCGTGGTGGCGTATGAACCCCTTTGGGCTATTGGTACAGGTCATACAGCCACCCCTGAGCAGGCTCAAGAGGTTCATGCCTTATTGCGTACCGAGCTTGCGCTCGCAAGCCCACAAGCTCAGTCTGTGAGGTTGATTTATGGTGGCAGCATGAAACCTGACAATGCAGAGTCTTTGCTGGCCCAAGCAGACATTGACGGCGGTCTGATTGGTGGCTCTGCTTTAAAAGCCTTGGATTTTTTAGCGATTGCTCGTGCCGTGCTATAAGCATTTCTCGATTTGAATTTTCTGATTTTGAAAGTGATCCTCAAATGTTGACCAACTTCCTCATGATATTTCAGATTTTGTCAGGCTTGGCGATCGTTGGCCTGGTGCTTGTTCAGCATGGAAAAGGCGCAGACATGGGGGTGTCTTTTGGTGCGGGAGCTTCTGGCAGCTTGTTTGGGGCCACTGGCAGTGCCAACTTCTTGTCACGTTCTACCGCAGCATCCGCCTTTATTTTTTTTGTATGCACTTTGATGTTGGCCTTGCTGGCCAGCCAGGGCCCATCAACGACCGAAGGGGGTAGTATCCTTGATCGCCCCGCAGCCATCGAACCATCCCCCACACCTGCAACCCCTGCCGATCTCATTCCCTCTGGCAATTCTGCGTCTGTACCTGCTTCCTCCACAGAGGCTGCTATATCTTCTTTAAAAATCCCTTTGGCAGCTTCAGCGCCTCAAGCCGCTTCCTCTTCAGCCCCAGCCACTCCAGCTCCAGCCAGTTCAACGTCAGCTAATCCTTGATTTCTTCTCAATGTAGCTTTCGTGTCAGTCCT
>JBEIRS010000087.1:0-6168 GCA_040375795.1 Methylibium sp. | reverse complement strand
GATATAGTGAGGAACGGTAAATGCTACTTTCTGGCGTCGATCGGCGCTGTTGACCGTTGCGCCACATTCCATGTCGATTTTTTTCTGTTCAATCATGGCAATCCGGTCTACCGGAGTGACCACACGGTACTTGACACTGATTGATTTGAGTTGCAGTTTTTTCCGCACAGATTCAACCAGTCGATCGCATAAATCCATGGCATAGCCGATGGGTTTTTGCTTGTCATCCAAATAAGAAAACGGAACTGCGGATTCTCGATATCCGACCGTGATTGTTCCTGTTTGCTTGATTTGATCCAAAACGGGGCCGGCCCAAGCTCCGCCGCAGCTCAAACAAAGGCTCAGCAGAAGCGAGCTCAGGCGCAAGCGCAGGGAGCAGATTCTGACAGCAACCATCAGCATTCTCCGTAGAAAAAGAAATCAAGATTTCTAAAAGAAATTCAGAAAAATCAAAAAATCTGAGGTCATGGGCTTAGATGATGCTACGGAAGTGGTGGGTTTGTGCTGAACAGGCCCGATTGGGGATAACTTGTGCGAGCAATCAGTCACATTTTTTTGTAAAGCCTGAGCAAAGCCTGAACTTATACCGTCATGTATTGACACAGTGGTTTTTGACAGGTCAGGCTGCTCAAGCATTCGCCTGGGCAGGGGTTTTCATATTTGAGACCTGATAAAGGCGGGGGTAGTGATAAAAGCCGATCCAGTTTTTGATCACCTTTCGGCCTGCTTCCATCATTCAATCATTTAGTTCTTCATCAAACATCACAAAGTATGCTACTTTTGGAATATCAAAAGACGCATGAAGACGTGCGGGCGCCGGCCCATTCAGAAGGGGAGAATTTGCAAAAGTTTCTGAATCAACGCTCTTTTCATCCAGTATCCTCCGGCTTTATTCTTTTCTCTTGAACCCATGCTTACTGAATTTTCTGCTGGCCTTTTTGTTCAAGGTTTTACCCCGCCTTGCCCTTTGTCAAGGTTCAAATTGATTGCCTTTGACATGGACTCTACCCTCATCAATATTGAATGTATTGATGAAGTTGCGGCGCTGGCGGGCTGTAAAGAGCAGGTGGCAGCCATCACTGAAGCCGCCATGCGGGGTGAAATCACGGATTACAAAGAAAGCCTTCGTCAACGGGTGGCCCTGCTCAAGGGGGTGCCTGAATCTGCCTTGAAACACGTGCTCAGGGATCGTTTAAAGCTCAATCCAGGTGCCCAAGCACTGGTGCATGCATGTCGCCAAGCCTCAATCTATACATTGCTGGTTTCTGGTGGCTTTACGTTTTTCACAGATGCCATTCAAGGCCTTTTGAAACTGAATTTCAGCCGCAGTAACCAGTTGGAAATTTCTGATGGCGTTTTAACAGGCCGCATGATCGATCAAGATTGGGGCGATATTTGTGATGGCGAGGAAAAGCGTCGTATGCTTGAAAGTACCTGTGCCCAGTTGGGTGTGTCCCTTGAACAAGCGATTGCCATGGGAGACGGGGCCAATGACCTGCCCATGATGAGTGTGGTCGGTTTGTCAGTGGCGTATCATGCCAAGCCCCGGGTTCGGCAAGCCGCGATGGTTGCCATTGATCAAGGCGGCCTGGATCGTCTTCTTGAGGTCTTGCCCCCTGAGCGTTCTTGAAATGTCATTGGTTTTTTGTGCATGGCGACCTGCCCCTTGCAATTTCAATCATGAATTCTTCCTCCAAAGGTTTACCCTTGCGTCCATCTTCGCATTATTCTCCTGAGCTTTCTGATGGGAAACTTTCATCGTCCCAGAACCAGACCAGTGGTCGAGGCCTTGATATGCAGTTCACTGTTGAGCATCGAACCTCTGGTTTGGTCTGGAGTGAACGCCTAGGGTGCTTTTTGGCCACAGGGGTGGTATGCATACCTCTGTTTTTATGGTGCCGATGGATGTTGCCGGTATTGAGCCAAGAGCAAGGGGGTTTTTTATTGGTTTTATGGCTTGCCATGGTTTTAGGGATCTTGATTTCAATCGTGATGGGTCTGGGTCTCTCCATATTGATTTGGTGGCTGCCTCGGCTGAGTTATTTGGCCCTGAATAAGCAAGCGTACCGCATGGCTGTACAAACGGGTGTTCGATCGCGTGGTATTTGGATCGCCGGGATTGGGTGGCTTTCCTGGAGTGGCTTGCATATTTATGAAAAAAATGGGCGTCTCGGCATCCATGATCACTGCACCAGCCTCGTCATCAAAGCACCCCAATGCGATGATCTGGTTTTGCGTTCGTCTGAGCATATTGGCGCACTGCTGTCCCAAATACGTCAATTTATACAAGATCAGCCGACTGAATTTGTGAATAGTGATTTTCCGAGAACTGAAATTCTTCCCCTGCGGCCTCCCGAGAAAAGCCACTTTCAGCCTTCTCGGCGCACTCTCGAAGCCAGGCCAGTCTCCATTTCCAAGCCCAAACCATCTTCAGTTCAGTTGAAGAGGACACAAAATCCCCCTCAGGCACAGTTTGAGCCGACAGAGATTCTCGCAGAGCCAAACTCTGTCAATACCTCATGACTTGATGGCGTCTGATGGAGGGGCAATTCGTAGCCAAGTGGTTTTGAGGTGAGTGTATTTTTCGAGGGCATGAAGGGATTTGTCGCGGCCATTGCCGCTTTGTTTGGTGCCGCCAAAGGGCACGGTGATGTCGTCTTCATCGTATTGGTTGACATGCACGGTGCCCACGCGCAGGGCTCGTGCGACGCGGTGCGCGCGGTGAATGTCGTTACTCCAGACACTGGCTTGTAGGCCGTAGGGGCTGTCATTCGCGATGCGAATGGCCTCTTCTTCAGTGGAAAACCGCAATACTGAAAGCACAGGGCCAAAAATTTCTTCCTGGGCAATGGTCATGTGCGGGGCCACTTGATCGAACACCGTGGGTGGAATGTAATAGCCGCCAGTCTCCTGGCGGATCTGTTGCCCCCCCGTCCGGCAGCGGGCACCTTGTTGCTGGCCGCTGGCAATGTAGTTCAGGATGGTTTGGGTTTGGGCAGCATCCACGATGGCCCCCATGGCTGTGTCAGGGTGAAGAGGGTCGGAGGGTTGGTATTTCAGGGCCTCAGCGAGGAGGTGTTCCATGAATTCATCAGCTCGACTTTCATGAATCAGTACGCGGGAAGCTGCGTTGCAGCTTTCACCTTGGTTGTAAAAAATGCTGCCGGCGGCGGCTTGGGCGGCGCGGGCGAGGTCTTGTGTTTCAGGGAACACGATGAAGGCGGATTTTCCGCCCAGTTCGTTGTAAACCCGCTTGAGGTTGCTTTGCCCTGAGTAGATCAGCATTTGCTTGCCAACCCGTGTGCTGCCAGTGAAGGCGATGACATCGACATCGGGGTGCAAGGCGAGGGCTTTTCCGGCTTCTTGTCCCAAGCCGCTGACCACTTGCAAAACCCCTTCAGGCAGGCCAGCCTCGACGGCCAGCTCGGCGATTTTCAGGGCCGTGAGGGGTGATTTTTCGCTGGGTTTGAGCACCACACTGTTGCCCACTGCCAGCGCGGGGCCGAGTTTCCAGGCGGCCATCAGCAAGGGGTAATTCCAGGGCACGATGGCGCCGACCACGCCCACTGGCTCGCCCGTGATGAGGGCCAGGGCATGGGGGCCGGTGGGGGCAATTTCACCATAGTGTTTGTCGGCGGTTTCGGCAAACCATTGAAGACATCGAGCCGCCAAGGGGACATCCACGGCCAGGCTTTCGCAGATCGGCTTACCCATGTCGAGGGTTTCGAGCAGAGCCAATTCATGGCGATGACTCAAAATGAGCTCAGCCCAGTGTTGCATGATTTTTTTACGCGCTACAGGCGGCTGTTGCGACCATTGACCTTGCTCGAAGGCTTGCCGTGCGGAGCGAACGGCCCGATCAATGTCCGCGTGCTGACCTCTGGCCACTTCACAGAGCCGGCGGCCATCAATGGGCGAATGACAGGCGAAGGTTTGGCCATCGGCGGCGGGTACTCGCTGCCCATCAATGAACAGACGGCCATCACAATCAAGGGCCAGGGCTTGTGCGTGCCAATCGACGTGGGGGAGGTGGCTCATGGGCAAATCAATCAGGGCGTGGTTTTTTGGGCGGCTGAAATGTCTTGCAGCCGTTGGCGCTCAGCGCGGGCAATCAGGTAGCTGGCCATGATCACGCCGATGGCGACTACGGCAATGGTGACGGTGGCGACCGCGTTGACGGTCGGGTTCAGACCCAAACGTGCACGGGAGAAAATCACCAAGGGCAAGGGTGTGGCCCCAGGCCCCTGCAAGAAAGCCGATAACACCACATCATCCAGTGACAAGGTGAAGGTCAAGAGCCAGGCGGATAACAGCGATTGACTGATCATGGGCAGGGTGACCCCATAAAACACCTGCCACGAGCGGGCGCCGAGATCCATCGCGGCTTCTTCGAGCTCGGGGGGCAGCAGCTTCAGACGTGCTTGAATGACCACGGTGGCATAAGCCATGCCCAGCAAGAGATGCCCCAGCCAAATGGTGACCCAGCCACGCTCAGGAAAGCCGAAGGCACGTTGAGCTGACACCAGCATCAAGAGCAGCGACAAGCCTATAATCACTTCGGGCATGACCAAGGGGGCGTTGATCATGCCGTTAAACAGTGTGCGGCCCCTGAATCGTTTGTACTTCACCAGGCTGAAGGCGGCCAGAGTGCCCAACACCACCGAACCGCAGGCTGTAAAGAAGGCCAGCTTTAGTGACAAGCCCAAGCCCCCTAGGATTTCTTCATCTTTGGCCAGGGCTGCGAACCATTTCAGGGTAAAGCCTTGCCACACATTGGGGAGGGGCGAGTCATTGAAAGAAAAAACCACCAGCGCCACAATCGGCAAGTAAAGAAAAAAATACCCCAGCGAGAGCCAGCCTCGGCCAAACCAACGGTTGAAGCGGGGGCTAAAAATGGCAGTGAAAGACCGGCGCTTCATGGGCGGCCCTCGATGGATGCGGCCTTGTGTTTGTCAAAGAGGGCCAGAGGAACAATGATGAGCAGAATCATGATGACGGCCAGGGTCGAGGCTAGGGGCCAGTCATTATTGCTGAAAAACTCATCCCACAGCACCCGGCCAATCATGAGTGTTTCAGGGCCACCCAGCAGTTCAGGAATGACAAATTCGCCCACACAGGGAATGAACACCAACATCGAACCCGCCACGATACCTGCCTTGGAAAGAGGCACCGTGATGTGCCAAAATGCAACAAAAGGGGTGGCCCCCAGGTCGGCGGCGGCTTCCAGTAGGCGTAAATCCATTTTGGACAATGTGGAATAAAGGGGCAAAATCATGAAAGGCAGGTAAGTGTAGGTCATGCCCAGCACCAGGGAAAAGGGCGTATTGACCAATTGACCGGGGGCGGGAACCCAGGCCATGGCTGCCAGAATGTGGTCGATGTGAAGCCCGGTGATGAACTCATAAACCCAGCCCTGTTCAGACAGCAGCCCTTTCCATGAATACACGCGCAGCAAAAAAGAGGTCCAGAAGGGCAGCATCACCAGCATCAGCAGCGCGGGTTGAATGGTGCTGCGTGTGCGCGCCATAAAATACGCAAAGGGATAAGCAATCAAAAGGCAAAAGAAGGTGGTGATGGCGGCATATTGCAGGCTGGGGAGGTACGTGTCGAGGTAGAGCGCATCTTGAAAAACAGTGAGGTAATTGCCCAGTTTGAGGTGCAGTGAGGGCAGGCCGTTGTTGAATTGAAGAAGGTCCTGGAAGGAGAGGCCGTCGCTTTCTGAGACGCTGATTTTGAGCACCATCAAAAAGGGCAGCAAGAAAAAAACCAACAGCCAGAGGTAAGGGGTAGCGATCACCAGTGAGCGGCCTCGGGGCCACAGGGCGCGGTGGGCTTGGGCGTGAGTGGGGGGCGTTGACATGGTGGCCATGAGGGGGATCAAGAGGTCAAAATAACAGGAGCTGACTCACTCCAAGAGGCCCAAGCGGTATCACCCACCTGAAGCGGGGCCAGATTGTGTCGCTCGGTGTTGCTGGCGCTGATGCTTAATATTTTGCCGCTGGCAGTGGCCAAGCGGTAAATGGTGTAACTTCCGAAATAAGCCATGTCTTGTAAAGTGCCGCGCCATTCGTTGGCCACCGCGTTGGACCGCGACTCGAGCTGGGTGAAACTGACTGCGCCGCGGTCATCGATGAGTGCGATACGGTCACGGTGGCGGATGGCGGCGAT
>JBEIRS010000091.1:0-6085 GCA_040375795.1 Methylibium sp. | reverse complement strand
ATGCGGCAGGACATGACGAATAAAATCATGTAACTGCATCAGGGCTTCTGCCCGGTTGAGCGGCCACCTGAATTCTGCAGCCTGAGGGTGACCAAAATAATCGGCTCCGCTGTGAAGAATGGTTTGCCATAAGGCGCTGTGGTCATGGCGGGGTCGGACATCCGCGGGCTCTGTAGGAGTGCCCGGCCAAGGCTTTCGGTTGTCGTGATCGTAATTCCACTGGCCGCCCTCAGGGTGCCCATCCACCGTCATCAGTACCTTGTGTTGATGCCTTTGAACACGGTAAAAATGCTCCATCAGCCATTGTTTCCGATGGGCAAAAATTGTGGCCACCTCATGACGGGAGGTATAAAAATGTTCAGAATCGGCACGCTCTAGCAGCACCCGAGATTGGCGCGCCCAGGACTGAATTTGTTCATCCAGCCGCCATTCATCAGGTTCTTGATACTCAATCAGCCCGGCGCCATAGTGTTGAGCTAAAAATTCCAGGTTGGCACACCACTGCTGACGATTGGAGGGATCATCGATCGAGACATAATGCACCCGATGACCGAGGCCTTTCAATTGACAGGCAAAGTCACGCATGGCGGCAAACACGGCCAAAATTTTTTGTGCATGATGCCGGACGTAATCAGTTTCCTGGCGCATCTCCATCAAAACATACACCACATGAGGCTGCACTGTTTGAAACCAAGAATGCCTGGGGTTGAGCTGATCACCAAGCACGGTTCGTAAACGAACAAGCGGTTCAGAAGATTTGGCAGGGAAGTGAATACTCCCGCGACCAAGCGCTGCGCGTTCTAGTTGGGGCATCTGGGCAGGTGCCATTGCATCGAGCCAGTTGGAGTCGTTCGAGAGAAATGAGCCTGTCGCACCAATGGCTGCGTCAATTGCTGCGCGTCGCAAGTAGCTCGGCAGCAAGTAGCTCGGCATCTTGCCCAAGATCCGGCCAGAACTCCGTATCGTACGACAGGCCGATAAGCGGCAATCGTGCGCGCCACATCTTCCCGAACTTCGGGAGTCGTGGACAGCGCGTGAGACTCTGCGCGGATGACAGGACTGAACATAAATCCAGTATACCGGATGACTTCAATCATGCGAGCATCGAGCCGTTGCTGGCCTATATCCAAGCCCTGCGTGCCGCTTGACCCGCGACCAAGCGGGACGGCTTCGCTTACAGGCTGCCATGCAGCCAACCTGCTCTGGCCGGAGGATGCACGGCACGTTTGCTCAAAACCCAAAATAAAACCAAGACAAAATTTTGACAAAGGCATACACTCAAGCCAAATGCTCCCTCATCATGATCTCTCCTTGGATGCCCCTTGGGTCTTGGTTCCGGCGTGTTCACATCGGCTGGAGGATCATCCTTTTCATGTGGTGGGCGATAAATATCTGGATGCAGTCAGGCTCGCCGGTGGCTTCCCTCTGGTCATGCCTACAGGCGCGCGGGAAGCCTGTGAACTCGATCGCTTGCTCGAACTTGCCGACGGTGTCCTTTTGACGGGTTCGCCTTCGAATGTTCACCCAATACACTTTGAACAAGCTCCTCATGACCCCACGCTCCCTCTCGACCCGCGCCGAGATGCGCTCACCTTGGCTTTGATTCCTCAGATCCTGTCCAAAGGTATTCCCCTGCTGGCGATTTGCCGGGGGTTTCAGGAAGTCAATGTAGCGTTGGGGGGCAGCCTTTTACAGGCAGTGCATGAAGTGCCCGGCTTGTCAGACCATCGAACCCGGGGTCATCAAGCTGCGGAACAATACGCCCCAGCCCATCGCGTGCATGTGTCTCCTGGGGGGGTATTGTCTGGCTGCATAGAAGCCCTGGAATTTGAGGTCAACTCTCTTCATGGCCAGGGCATTGACCAATTGGCGCCAGGGCTGCAAGTCGAAGCAAGCAGTCCTGATGGTCTCATCGAGGCATTTTCTTGGCCAGAGGCTCGCGGGTTCAACCTGTGCCTGCAATGGCACCCAGAATGGGATGCCTTGAATAACCCGGTGTCCGTGCGCTTATTGACAAGTTTTGGCCAGGCCTGCCTGCACTACCGTCAAGCCAAACGCAACAAAGCCAGCCTGACTACGGCACCTTCGTGAAGCCCGTTGCATCGGCCTGGTGAATTCAAGAGTCGAAGGAGCAACGCCGTGGTCAACAACAAAAACTTTAATTTTAGCGATCTTGAACAGTGGTTCAATGAACGCAATGTCACCGAAGTCGAGTGCCTGGTGCCCGATCTGACAGGGGTCGCACGGGGGAAAATTTTACCGCGTGAAAAATTTACCGAAGACCGCGGCATGCGCTTGCCCGAAGCCATTGTAGCCATTGGGGTCACGGGCGAGTTCCCCACCGCAGGCCCCTACTATGATGTGATTCAACCCACAGACCGCGACATGCACTTGCGGCCTGACCCCTCCACAGTGCGTATCGTGCCCTGGGCCACAGACCCCACAGCCCAGGTCATTCATGACTGCTTTGACCGTGAAGGCAAGCTCATTCCCTACGCCCCCCGCTCTGTGCTGCGGCACGTCTGTGAGTTATTCAGCGCCGAAGGCTGGGCGCCGGTCGTGGCTCCTGAGCTTGAGTTTTACTTGATTGAACGCAATGCCGACCCCAACACCCCGCTGCGCCCGCCCAAGGGGCGCAGCGGCCGGGCTGAAACTTCGCGCCAGGCTTATTCGATTGATGCAGTCAATGAATTTGATCCTTTGTTTGAAGACATCTATGACTACTCTCAAAAAATGGAGCTCAATGTTGATACCTTGATTCACGAGGTCGGCGCGGGGCAAATGGAAATCAATTTTTTCCACAACCATCCGATGGCCTTGGCCGATGAGGTATTTTTCTTCAAACGCACCATCCGAGAAACGGCCCTGCGGCATGGTATGTATGCCACCTTCATGGCCAAACCCATGGCCCATGAACCTGGCAGCGCAATGCACATTCACCAAAGCGTGGTCGATATTGCCTCCGGGAAAAATATTTTCAGCAATCCAGATGGAACACCCAGCCGGGAATTTTTTTGGTATATCGGAGGGCTGCAACGCTATATACCAGCGGCCATGGCCCTGTTTGCGCCGTATGTGAACTCTTATCGCCGCCTGGTGCGCTCAACCGCCGCCCCGATCAATATTCAGTGGGGCACCGACAACCGTACTGTAGGCATTCGATCACCGGTGGCCACCCCGGCCAGCCGGCGCGTTGAAAACCGGGTGATTGGGGCCGATGCCAACCCCTATGTCGCCCTCGCGGCAACCCTTGCCTGCGGATACCTGGGCATCAAAAACCAAATTGAGGCCAGCCCGGAATGCAAGGGAGATGCCTACCTGTCAAATGTTGAATTGCCGCGTTCACTGAGCGACGCCCTGCGACGCCTAGACGCTGAAAAAGACCTGCACGCCATTTTGGGGCATGACTTCGTGACCGTCTATTCCGAGATCAAGGAAACCGAACACGATGAGTTCATGAAAGTCATCTCCCCCTGGGAGCGCGAACATTTGCTGCTTCACGTGTAACCCTGAGGCCCTGAATATGAGACTCCCAACTTCCATGAGCACGCATGATTGGCAACAAGCCGATGCCCATCATCATCTTCACCCCTTCACTGACTTCAAAGCACTCGCCAGCAAGGGCACACGTGTGATTGAACGAGGCGAAAACATTTACGTTTGGGATAGTGATGGCCACCGTATTCTTGATGCCATGTCGGGATTGTGGTGCGTGAATGTGGGGTATGGTCGCACCGAACTGATTGACGCGGCCACCCAACAACTGCAAAAATTACCGTTTTACAACAGCTTTTTCCAAACCACCACGCCAGCCGCCATCGAGCTGGCACAACGCCTCAGCGAGCTGGCCCCTGCAGGGTTTTCGCATGTGTTCTACAGCAGCTCAGGCTCAGAAAGCAACGACACCATCATTCGCATGGTGCGTCGATTCTGGGATCTTCAAGGCCAGACGCAACGCCATGTGATCATCAGTCGCCGCAACGCCTACCACGGCTCGACCATGGCGGCGGCCTCGCTGGGAGGAATGCCTGGCATGCACGCCCAGGGGGGGCTGCCGATCCCTGACATTGATCATATTGACCAACCGTTTGCCTTAGAGCATGCCCAGCCCGGAGAAAGCCCAGAAAACTTCGGCTTGCGCGCCGCAGGCTGGCTGGAAGCCAAAATTCTCGAGATTGGCCCCGAGCGGGTGGCCGCCTTCATTGGGGAACCCGTTCAAGGCGCCGGAGGCGTGATTGTTCCACCTTGCAATTATTGGCCTGAAATTCAACGCATTTGTCGCCAGTACCACATTCTTCTGATCTCCGATGAAGTCATTTGCGGCTTCGGGCGCACAGGTCAGTGGTGGGGCTGCCAAACCTGGGGCTTTGAACCAGACCTGATGACTTTTGCCAAAGGCGTAACCTCTGGTTATATTCCGCTGGGTGGTGTTCTGGTTGGGCAGCGTGTGGCTGAGGTCCTGATTGAGTACGGCGGCGAATTCAGCCACGGCTACACCTACAGCGGCCACCCGGTGGCTTGTGCTGTTGCGCTGGCCAATATCCAATTGCTTCAAAAAGAAGCCTGGGTGGATTGCGTTCGAGAAAAAACCGGCCCCTATCTCGCGCAACGCTATCAAGCATTGGCCCAACACCCGCTGGTGGGTCAAGCCCAAACCTGCGGCCTGATGGGGGCGCTGCAACTTGTCAAAAACAAGCAGCCCTTGGAAACATTTAACAAAAATCTGCAAGTGGGTATGCTGTGCCGTGCGCATTGTTTCGAGCAGGGCATCATCATGCGGGCCGTTGGTGACCGCATGATCATCGCCCCGCCCCTGATCATCACAGAATCCCAGATTGATGAGATGGTAGAATTGATCACGCGCTGCCTTGACTTGACCCTGGCAGAATTGCAGCAAAAAGGCTGGCTCTGAGCCCCAGGCCGGGTTGTCATCAAGAGTAATCATCCATTTTCCGGCCCTGTCCATCAATCTTCTTCATGGGGGTGCGCGTACTGTGATCGTGCCATCGCCTGTGCCAAAGGGTTTTCCATGCTTGAGGCCCCGCAAGTTGATCAAGTTGTTTCTAACAATTTTTCCATTGAGCCCGCCATCTCTCCCCTTGACTGGCTTCGAACCCACGCCACTCCCTTGAATCTGGGGGGGGTTTTGCGCGCTCCCGAAAATGCGTATGGCTTTGCCTCTTTGGCCCAGCGTTTTGGCCTGGAGGCTCAGTCTGATGGCACTTGGCTGAAGATACGTCAACCGCGCTGGCAAATCTCCTGGTGCCCTTCAAGTGATTGGTCTTCTTCATGGGCAGATCTGTTCGAGGCCTGCTTTGGCCACCGCATGGAAGAGGCTCAATGGCGCTGGAAATATGGCACATCCCCGGTGGCTGGGGTCGGTGTTCATGATTCAAAAGGACATTTGCTTGCTTTTTATGGTGCCATGGCGCGCCGTGTTCTTTGCAAAGGCCAGCCCGTCCTGATGGCCCAGGTCGGTGACGTCATGGTGGCCCCTTCTGAACGTGGCCTTTTGACCAAGCAAGGGCCATTTATGCTGGCTGCAGCCACCTTCATTGAACAAATGATGGGACAGGGCAGGCCCTATTTGCATGCCTTTGGTTTCCCTAATCCCCGAGCCATGCAGGTGGCCCAACGCCTGGGTTTGTATGAAGCCATCGACGAAGTGATCGAGTTATCCTGGAGGGTCAGCCCTCAGAAAATTCCTTTGACCTACTTGGTCAGGCCTTTGCGCCATACCGATGACCAAGCAGTTCAACGCTGTTGGTCTGAAATGGCTGCATCTTTGCCCTCATCGGTTCTGGGTATCCGGGACTGGGTGCAAGTTCGTCAGCGCTACCTGGAGCACCCCTCGATCCAGTACCATGCGTTGTTGCTTGGGCTGCGTTACTGGCCCCGGCCCATCGGGGTGCTAATTTTGCGCGACCACGGCGACGCAGGCCTTGAATGGATGGATTTGATCGCCGCCAAGGAACACCTCCCGCTGTTATTGACGGTGGCCCTCAACCATGCCAAAAAACTGGGCCGCGAGCGCTTATTTGCCTGGGTAACCCAAAGCCATTTGCCCCTCTTTGAGCACCATGAT
>JBEIRS010000301.1:0-1925 GCA_040375795.1 Methylibium sp. | reverse complement strand
GCTTGAATTTTGACGAAAAACCATTATTTTTTCGGGTTCAAGTTATTTTGATCATTTTCTTTGTTAATAAACTGGGCAGTCACTGAAAATTGACTATCTAATTTATAAGTCCCTTGAACACCAATTTTACTGTCTACCCCAAAATCAAAACTTTGGGTGGCTCCTGATCGTTGCCCTGGAATGGCAAATGTTCCAAGGTCAGTATTTGATCGAACGGCACCTATTGTGGCAAAACCAGAGAAAATCCACTGATCTTCATTCGCATGTGCGTAAGAAAAAAACATCAGGGATGTAAAAAATATTATCCTTTGTGTAATTTGTTGAATCATTTAAAATCCCGTAAAATAGGTGACTTACTTGGTACAACAAATTAAAAAAATACTATTTTTATAAATTATTAAAGTGTTTTTATTGGGGGCCAAAGTATCATACTTTTGAGTAGCCGTGCATCCCTGGGCACTGCGTTTCCAATCCGCGCGCCACCTCCGGGCAGCGCTGTGGTTGACGCCTTGCGCGCGGAGGGGCAGGCTACTCTCGGTGCTGACGCAACGAGGCACTAGCTCAGTTTTTGAACTGCAGTGACACTTTGAATATGGAAAAATTTTTTATTGAGTCAAGCTGACTGGACTCAATTGTGCGATTGTACACAATTTTCCAAGCCTTGAGCATCAGGGTCTATTGCTCTGGCAATGAACGGTGGATGACTGCGGTCATCAATCTACATCGGGCCAAAGCATCGTCATGCAGTGCTTTGTTGGGGAGTGTTCAAGGCCTCATCAAGGCAGGATTTGACCTCAGAAAAGACGCCTTAAAAATCAAAGGCCAGCCAACCTGGATCGCGTGGCGGGTGGCACGGCAGCCAGCAGATCCAGAATGAACGCATCTTGTAAAGCAAACGCATGGCTTGGGTTGGGGTCAAGTGAAGAAACACGAAAAAGTAGGCCATCTGGGATTTGGCCGGTCATGGCGAATTTCAGCTCTACCCACCGTTGTTCTAGGCTACCTTGGACAGACTGTTGGCCCATCGTCAACCAGTAAGTGACTGGCTCGTGGCGGGAACCCATGCGAGTTAAGAGCCGACGCGCCTTGATGACTCCCCAGGGGGTGTGAAGAGACGTCAGCTCGCTGCCATTTAATTCAAAACCTTGTGCTGGGTAGCAGACCTCTGGTTTATGAGCCTTGAGCTCACCGCGTTGATCACCCCCATAAGCCAAGGAAAGCATCATTCGTTGACCTTGCTCATTTTCATAAATACGGGCCAAAGTTTCACTGTAAATATGACGAATTATTTGGCGGGTTTGTGGATTGACCACCTCTACCACTTTATTGGTTTGCTCGCGCCAGGAAGCAAATTCCCGCGGAACAATATCTTCGAGGGTCATTTTCACCCCCCGCTGTGGGGCCTCTCTTGAACTACGCAGCAGCAGCCCCAAAGTGGAAGCAACCGCCATGAAGGTGGCCAGCAACAAAGCTGCTGCCATAGATCCTGATCCGAACCAAGCCCAAGTACTGCCCCAGCGTAAGGCTCCTGCGCTCATTTCATCTTGTAACACAAGCCTCCTGAGTGGTGTAGGCTAAAGAATTTTTGTAGTTTGCCACCGAGGCTGCATATCAGGTTTGACTGATCGCAATGTGAAGGAAACTGACGCAACCTTGCCCAGTGATCACATCCTTTCCCAGGTGAGGCCTGCTGCCTTGCCTTTTTTCCCCTGGCACAGGCATGACATCATTAAGGCTAAGAATCAATCAATTTTAAGAACCACCTTGACAGAGGGATCCAGCACAGATTTTTCGATATAACCAATGGCTTGAGGATGGCTTGCCACAAACTTTTTAACTTCAGCCGAGTTTGCCAATGCTTTTGGTGGAAGGGCCCGCCCTGAAAATATCAGGCGCGCCCAAATGGCCTTGACCTGACTTGGGCT
>JBEIRS010000246.1:0-2665 GCA_040375795.1 Methylibium sp. | reverse complement strand
GATTTAGGCAAACGCTGAACATGCGGCCAAAGGTTTGAAAGCGTGTATGGTCCATAGAATTTTTCAAGAAAAATCAAACTTAAAATAGAAACTTCATTGTCGATCACTGAACATTCATGGTGGCCTCTTTGGGTGTTTTATGAGGCTGGCAAAAATCTTCTTCGGCCCGATTCAACCTCTTTTTCAACAGCGCATGCCTTATTATTTTTCATCCCCAGCCTCAGAGCCCCACGTGATGCACACCTATGCCCGGGTTCCCCTTGCTTTGTCGCATGGAAAAGGTTGCTGGGTCTGGGATTTTGAAGGCAAAAAATATCTTGATGGGCTGGCGGGTATTGCGGTGAATACCCTTGGCCATGCTCACCCTCGCTGGGTCTGCGCACTGCAATCTCAGCTTGCCACGCTGGTTCACACCTCAAACTATTACTACAACCCACTTCAAGAAGAATTGGCGGCTAAGCTTTGCGCACTTTCAGGGTTGGACAATGTTTTTTTCTGTAATTCCGGTCTTGAAGCGAATGAGGCTGCATTAAAAATCGCTCGCAAATTTGGGCACGACAAAGGCATTCAGTTCCCAGAAATCATTGTTTACGAAAAAGCATTTCATGGCCGCTCGATCGCTACGCTCTCGGCCACGGGCAATCCCAAGGTGCAGGCGGGGTTTGCTCCCTTGCTCGAAGGCTTTGTCCGGCTTCCCCTCAATGACATTGAGGCCTTGCATCAGGCAGTTCAAAATCGACCCCAGGTGGTGGCTGTGTTTCTTGAGGTTATTCAGGGTGAAGGCGGCGTCAACCCGGTCACCGTTGAATATCTGCAAGCGGTCAGAAAGCTTTGCGATGAACGCGGCTTGTTGCTGATGCTCGATGAAGTGCAATGCGGTGTTGGGCGCACCGGAAAATGGTTTGCTCACCAATGGGCTGGCATTCAACCCGATGTCATGCCACTGGCCAAGGGATTGGGGTCAGGTGTTCCGATCGGTGCAGTGGTTTGCGGCCCCAAGGCGGCCAAGGTTTTTGCACCGAGTCATCATGGCACCACTTTTGGAGGCAATCTCTTGGCCATGAGAGCAGGCATTGAAACCCTTCGCATCATCGAAGATGAGGGCCTCCTGGATCATGTTCAGCGTGTTGGTGAATCTCTGCGTGCTGGTTTGGTTCGCGAGTTGGGTCGGGTTCCGGGGGTGGTAGAAATTCGTGGGCAAGGGCTGATGCTGGGCATTGAACTTGATCGACCATGCGGTGCTTTACTTGCTCAAGCCGCTGAGGTCGGCCTTTTGATGAGTGTCACTGCCGACAAAGTGATTCGATTGCTTCCTCCCTTGATTTTATCGATGGATGAGGCCGCCCAAATCGTGGCTTTATTGAGCCCATTGGTACGTCAATTTCTCCAAACTCCTGTTTGATATTCCACTCATGAAACCTGGCCCGCAAGCAATTCGTCACTTTATTCAATTCAAGGATTTTCACGCCGAAGAATACGCCTATTTATTTGAACGGGCCGCGATCGTCAAAAAGAGGTTCAAAAACTACGAAAAATACACTCCATTGACCGACCGCACACTGGCCATGGTGTTTGAAAAGGCCAGCACCCGCACCCGAGTGAGTTTTGAAGCAGGCATGTACCAAATGGGTGGTTCGGTTGTCACCCTGACAACAATAGACAGCCAACTCGGGCGCTCAGAGCCCATCGAGGACAGCGCAAGGGTCATCAGCCGGATGGTCGATCTTGTGATGATCCGAACTTTTGAACAAGCCAAAATAGAAGCTTTCGCAGCCCACTCACGAGTCCCTGTCATCAATGGCCTGACGAATGAATACCACCCCTGCCAAATCATGGCAGACATTTTCACTTACATTGAACACCGTGGAAGCCTCAAAGGAAAAGTGGTGGCTTGGATCGGGGATGGCAACAACATGGCCAATACGTGGCTGCAAGCGGCTGATATTTTGGATTTTACTTTGCATATAAGCACCCCGACTGGTTATGAACTCGACCCCCAAATGGCTGGTATCACCCGGAATTCATGCTTTAAAACCTTCAAAAACCCCCTGGATGCCTGCCGGGGGGCTCACTTGCTGACCACTGACGTCTGGACTAGCATGGGTTTTGAGGCCGAAAATGAAGCCCGTCGGACCGCTTTTGCCAACTGGTGTGTGGATCAAAACATGATGGCCGTGGCTCAAAGCGATGCTCTTTTTATGCACTGCCTGCCCGCGCATCGTGGCGAAGAGGTTACAGCTGAAGTGATCGATGGCCCGCAGTCTGTGGTTTGGGATGAAGCAGAAAATCGAATGCATGTGCAAAAAGCACTGATGGAATACTTGCTCAATGGGCGCATCGGGTAAACATTGGGCCTTGCAAAGTTCAAGGGTGTCTCCGTTCCCCCGTGGGTAAAACCTGAGTGAAGCAACCTTGACCTGTATCGACTGGACTGGGAAACCAACGCCCGGTCTTGAGAATCAGTAGCGGTAGGAACGACGATGGTCTGGTCGATCATCGCCCCAGTAACGATTATCATGATGATGGCGGCGGCCACCAAACCAAGAGCCTTCATAAACGACCACTGGAGGCTGGTAAATGACTTGAGGAGGAGGTGCGTAAATGACAGGTGGAGGTGCATACACCACAGGCGGTGCAGGTGCGTAAATCACGGGGGGCTGAACAT
>JBEIRS010000212.1:0-3173 GCA_040375795.1 Methylibium sp. | reverse complement strand
CCCCGGCCGGATGTCAACGGCCAGGCCCTTGAATGGGGGGCTGTTGTAGGAATTGCGCGGGCGGACTTTTAGAATGCTGTGACTGCGCGAGGCATGACGGGGCGAATCATTTAGCGTGCAGTGTAGCCCCCATCAATGACCAGCTCTGCACCTGTGACGAACTTGGCTTCATCAGAAGCCAAATAAACAGCTCCCCAGGCAATATCATCAGGTTCGCCAATATGCCCCAAGGGATGCAAGGCATCGGCTCGCTTTCGGGCGGCCTGCAAATCACCTTGAGCACTCAAGTGTGCTGCCACCATCGGGGTCCAAATAAAACCCGGATGAATTGAATTCACCCTGATTTTATCTGGGGCGTAAATCAGGGCATCTGTTTTGGTCATGAGACGCACGGCACCCTTTGATGCATGATAAGGCGGGACGTCTGCTCCTCCGACCAAGCCATAAATCGAGGACACATTGATGATGCTGCCTCCCCCTGCCTGCTTCAAATAAGGCACGGCGTGCTTGGTCCCAAAAAAAACCCCTTTGACATTGACCGCCTGAACCCAATCCCATTCAGCTTCGGTCACTTCATGGGTGGGCTTATTCACCCCGGCAACACCCGCATTATTGACAATGCAATCAAGGCGACCAAAATGAGTCACTACAGCAGCCAAAACCGTTCGAACCTGCTCCTCCCGACTGACATCACAAGCCCAAAAGTGCGCGACTCTCTCTTGGGCCAGCAATTGTTTGGCCATCTCGGCCCCGGCATCTTCCTGCGTATCCAAGAGCGCCACTGAAGCCCCCTCTTCTGCTAAACGGACAGCCATCGCCTTTCCAAGCCCCATCGCTGCACCAGTCACCACAACCACTTTGCCCAGCAATCTTTTCATGATCGTTCTCCTTGATTTAATTGCGCAAGGCTTCGGTCACTCGGCGCTCTAATTCGCTGCCGTCATAAGCAGTAAAATCAGAGGGGACACAAAAATGAAGCCGCTGACGGGTTGCCGGACCCAGCTGAAGGCGCAAATCCCCTAAAAACCCCTTGGCAGCAATGAGTGACACCTCAGGAAATCGGTGCGCAAGAGCCGCTTCTTCCAGATACTGCGCCAACTCTCGGGCAAACTGGGTGTGTTCTTTTTGGTGCGGATCCGAGACTGGTGAAAACTGAGAACTCGCGCCTTCGCTCTTGCGTATTTTCCCCCCCCGATCCGCCTGCAAGGCCACCCCTTTTTGCCGGCTTTCTGTGTGAACAAAACTGCATATTTCACGCATGGCGTGGTTCTCTTCATCACGAATAAAGCTGCGAGCGCGTGCCGAATTGGCAATTAAAACCCACCCAAGGTGTACGCGAGGGGGAAAATAAGACGTTCTGGGCATGCTTCATCTCCTTTACGAACAAGGGGGCTGGCTCTTCCAGAGCCCATGCACTACACCCACTCCAATTCGGTGGACTTGGATAGGGTGGCACCCACCGGCTCAAAAATAACCTTCAACGCATCATGTACCGTTTCAAGAAACACAAAGCGTAAAGCCGCCTGAGTTGCTTGGGGAACCTCGTACAAATCCTTGCGATTTCGGTTGGGCAGCAAGACCATCGCGAGACCTGCCCGCTGAGCTGCCAAGACTTTTTCCTTGATGCCCCCAACCGGTAAAACCAGCCCCCGAAGGCTGATTTCACCTGTCATGGCCAAATCATGGCGAATTGTTTTGTGACTAAATAAAGAAGCCAGGGCCGAAAACATCGCCAGGCCAGCACTGGGTCCGTCTTTGGGCACGGCCCCGGCGGGCACGTGCAAATGAATATCGATCCCATCAAAAGCATCGTCGGGAATTTTGAGATCCTGCGACAAAGACTTCACCAAGGTCAAGGCTGCTTGAGCACTTTCCTTCATCACGTCGCCCAATTGGCCGGTGAGAATAAGTTTCCCCTTGCCCATCACCCTGATGGCTTCAATGAATAAAATGTCTCCTCCGACAGGGGTCCAGGCCAAGCCCGTCGCGACGCCTGGCAAACTGGCTCGTAAAGCCACTTCATGCTCAAACTTGGCAGGGCCCAAAATATCAAGCAACCCCTGTACATCCACCTTCACGTGGGCTGAATCATCGCGTGCCACCTGAGTGGCCGCATGCCTTAAAATCCGCGCGATTTCACGCTCCAATTGCCGTACCCCAGACTCTCTCGTGTACCCCTCTATCACGGCTTTGATCACATCTGCACCCAGTTCACACTGGTCAGTTTGTAAGCCGTTGGCACCCCACTGGCGTGGTACCAAATAACGCTTGGCAATTTCGAGTTTTTCTTCCTGGGTGTATCCTGGCAACTCAATCACTTCCATCCGGTCTTTTACCGCAGCAGAGACCGTGTCCATGAGGTTGGCAGTGGCAATAAACACCACCCGGCTCAAATCAAAAGCCACCCCCAAATAATTGTCTCTGAAGCTGAAATTTTGTTCAGGGTCTAAAATTTCCAGCAAAGCTGCGGCGGGGTCTCCGTGATAACTGGCGGTCATTTTGTCCACTTCATCCAGCATCATCACACAGTCCCTGGCGCCGGCTTTGCGTAAGCCCTGAATGATGTTCCCGGGGAGGGCGCCAACATAAGTGCGGCGATGCCCCCGCATTTCAGCCTCATCGTGCACCCCACCCAAAGAAACCCGCACAAAGGGCCTCTGAAGGGCTCTGGCAATACTTTGACCCAAAGAGGTTTTGCCCACGCCTGGTGGCCCCACAAAACATAAAATCGGGGCACGCCCTTGAGGGTTGAGTTTTTTGACCGCCAAAAATTCCAAAATCCGCCGCTTCACCCGATCTAAACCAAAATGATCAGACTCTAAAATTTTCTGTGCAGCATCCAGATCGATGGGTGAATTTGCAGGCAAAGTCCACGGCAACTCGGTCATCCACTCAATCCACGTTTGCAAAGGACCAGTCTCTGCGCCTCCACCCGCCATACGATGCAGTCTTTGCAGCTCTTTACGAACATGAGCTTCGGTATCTGGCGGCATAGAAGCTTTTGCAATCGCCTGCTCCAGCTTTTCTATTTCGGGCTCATTGCCATCTTCGTCCAATTCGCGTTGAATGGTCTTGAGCTGCTCGCGCAAAAGATACTTACGCTCACGATCTTGCAATTGCCCCTTGGTTCGTTCACCAATTTCTTGTGACAGTCGCAGCACTTCAATGCGATG
>JBEIRS010000243.1:0-2686 GCA_040375795.1 Methylibium sp. | reverse complement strand
GTTTGAAGGCTCTGGGCTACCTGAGTGACCAGCGGTTTATTGAAAGCAGGGTTCGTGTGCGTCAATCTCGTTTTGGGCTTCAGCGCATTCAGAGAGAACTGGCTGAACATGGATTGTCACTAGAAGAAAATACGTTAAGTGAGTTGGCTGCATCTGAATTCAAGCGCGCTCATTCAGTGTGGCGACGCAAGTTTAACGGTCTATTCCCTTGCGACCCCGTGACTCGGGCACGTCAAACTCGATTTTTAATGCAAAGAGGTTTTTCCATCGAAGTCATCCGGCGAGTTTTTTCCAAAGATGACAATTCAGGCGATGAATTTGACACAGATTGAGGTCTTTTCCTCAATTGTTCATTCGCTTTCACCGATTATTTTAAAAGAAACCCTCATGAAAACCCCTCAGCGTAAAGGCCTTATTTTGGCGGGAGGGTCAGGCACCCGGCTTCATCCAGCCACACTGGCTGTCAGCAAACAATTGTTACCGGTGTATGACAAACCCATGGTTTATTACCCCTTGACATCTTTGATGCTGGCAGGAATTCGTGAAATTCTTTTGATCAGTACACCGCAAGACACCCCGCGCTTCCAAAGTTTGCTGGGGGATGGTTCTCAGTGGGGTATTGAAATTCAATATTGCGTGCAACCCAGTCCTGACGGTTTGGCTCAGGCTTTCATTTTGGGTAAAAAATTTGTCAATCATTGCCCGAGCGCCTTGGTGCTGGGCGATAACATTTTTTATGGCCATGATTTTCAAAGCCTGCTCAATGCGGCCGATCAACGTAGCCAAGGGGCCTCGGTATTTGCTTACCATGTCCATGACCCAGAGCGTTATGGCGTGGTGCAGTTTGACGCACACAAGCGTGCCTTGAGTATTGAGGAAAAGCCCCGTCTGCCCAAAAGCAATTATGCGGTGACAGGGCTTTATTTTTATGACCACCAAGTATGTGACATTGCTGCCAACATCAGGCCCTCAGCCCGTGGTGAATTAGAAATCACAGACATTAATGCTCAGTATTTGGCCCAAAACCAATTGAACGTCGAAATTATGGGGCGAGGCTATGCTTGGCTTGACACGGGCACGCATGACAGCTTGCTTGAGGCAGGGCAATTTATTGCAACGCTCGAAAAGCGCCAGGGCTTGAAGGTGGCTTGCCCAGAGGAAATTGCGTTTCGCTCGGGCTGGATTGATCGCAGTGCCCTCGAAAAATTAGCGCTGCCTTTGCTTAAAAATGGTTATGGTCAGTATCTTTTGCAAATTGTCAATACTCAGGTATTTTAATGAAAGTCACACCCACCGCCATTGAAGGCGTCTTGATTTTTGAGCCCCAGGTTTTTGGGGATGAACGCGGCTTTTTTTTGGAAAGCTTCCATCAAAAAGTCTTTAATGAAGCGGTTGGAAAAGAAATTTTCTTTGTACAGGACAACCACTCTCGATCAGCTCAAGGTGTGCTACGAGGGCTTCACCTGCAAAAAGCGCCCCATGCGCAGGGAAAACTGGTTCGGGTGATCAAGGGAAGTGTCTTTGACGTGGCCGTCGATGTTCGACCCCACAGCTCTACTTTTGGAAAATGGGTGGGGCTTTAACTGAGTGCCAAAAATCATAAGCAACTCTGGATTCCTCCTGGTTTAGCGCATGGCTTTTTAGTCACGAGTGAATCGGCTGATTTTGTTTACAAAACGACTGATTTTTATGCCCCGCACCTGGAAGTGTCGATTCGTTGGAATGACCCCAGTTTAAACATTGCCTGGCCCCTGGAAAAATCATGGCCTGTATTGTCACCAAGAGACGCGACAGCGCCTTTGCTTTCAGCGATAAAAATGGTGTAACTGGTTTTTTTATTCACTTTTCCGCGACTCGCGCGCGCAATGACAAGGCGGCCATCGAAAAAAGCACCTCGCACTGTCATGCTGCGCGCATCGCTGCATCCTCTTTGTCATGCTGCGCGAAGTCGCAGCATCCAAAAAATCATCTGCATCAAATTCAAACATCGGCACGGCTTGGCTCAGGGGTCATTTTTTGGGGTGAGATCTTGGGCTGGGACGGCCTGTCAAAAGAAGAGGCCGAGATGGGGGTGGGCAAGGGGAAATGTGGAGCTGATGGTTTGTTTGATTTCCAACGCCAAGCCGCTCGAAGAGCCTGCATCGAGTACTCCCAATCGGGGCCGGGTGTTCGGCTTGACAGGGCACCTTGCACAATAGCGACCAAACAACTCAAGAAAAACCCAATGACAAGACCGATCAGCACGATGAGTAAGCTGGAGGGTTTAGATTTGGCGTCGGGAGGGGTGGCGACGTCAATTTGCTGAAGGGTTTGGCCTTCTTTGGCTTCATCGAGTTTGGCAATTTCATACTGTTTGACCATGCTCTCAAAGAGAGTCTCCTGGAGCTTGAGCTCACGCTTGGCTCGAACGTAGTCGATCGTGGCCTGAGGAATTTTGGCGACCGGAACAGTGCTCACTGACACATGGCCATCACTACTGGCCTCAGCAGGGGCAGAATTGCTTTCAAAACGAGCCAATTCGCCTTTCAGTGCCGCAATTTCGGAGGATAAGCGCCGCACCTCAGGATTTTGCTCTGTGGCCGTGGTCCGCAAAACTTTCATTTGAACCTCGCGGGCCATGATTTGCGACCTCAAGTTGGCCGCCCCGCTGATCAGCGTCTCGGCCTGCTTGTCCAAGACAATCACG
>JBEIRS010000377.1:0-1009 GCA_040375795.1 Methylibium sp. | reverse complement strand
CAACTCAGCTTATTGACCGAGCAATCATGGCCAGAACAATGTTTTATATTGATATTAAACCCGCTTGCGATACTCGTGCGTACGGGTGTCAATTTCGATTTGATCACCGACTTCAACAAACAAGGGCACCGAAATTTCAAAGCCAGTGGCCAGCTTGGCTGGCTTCATGACCTTGCCCGAGGTGTCACCCTTGACTGCTGGCTCGGTGTAGGTGATTTCACGCACCAGGGTGGTCGGCAATTCTACGGAAATGGCCTTGCCCTCATAAAAAACCACCTCAACAGGCATACCGTCTTCCAGGTACTGAATCGCATCCCCCATGTTCTCGGCCTCCACTTCAAATTGATTGTATTCGGCATCCATGAATGCGTACATTGGGTCGGCGAAGTAAGAATAAGTACACTCTTTTTTATCAAGAATGATTTGATCCATTTTGTCATCGGCCTTGAAGACAATTTCAGTGCCTGTGTTGTTGAGCAAGCTTTTGAGCTTCATGCTTACCGTGGCTGAGTTGCGCCCCCCCCGGCTATACTCGGTTTTGAGCACAACCCAAGGGTTTTTATCTTGCATAATGACGTTGCCAGCGCGAATTTCTTGAGCAATTTTCATAAAAGGATTCCGTGTCTAGGGTGCGCGGTAGAGAGTGGCCTTGGCCACATCAACCCTGCGCTGAATTTTTGATTTTACCCTGCTTGGCTTCTTTTGCAGGGCCGACTGAGTGTCAGGTTCCATTTGACCCACTCCTCGGACTGAAGTCCAAGGATTCTTACAGCGTGACGCAAGGCTCTTCCACCTGAGGGATGGACCTCACCGAGCGTTCTGGCTGCTTTTGCATGCGAGCAGCTCCGACGCCCTCAAGAGGGTGTGTGGCGGCCAAAGGCCTCCAGCTTGCTGCTTTGACCGGATGGGATGCCGCATGCGCTCGTAGCGGGTACGCAACCGCCCAGGCTTGTTGAGCCTGGGATGCATCCAATCCATCGGCTTGAACGAACAAGGCCAGGTAGGCGCT
>JBEIRS010000178.1:0-3642 GCA_040375795.1 Methylibium sp. | reverse complement strand
CGCAGATGAAATTTTTACCGACAAGGCCAGCATCGTCGGCTCGATTGGGGTACTCATGGACAGCTTTGGCTTTACGGGCTTAATGCAAAAAATTGGTGTGGAGCGACGGCTCATGACTGCCGGCGAAAATAAGGGGATCGGTGATCCATTTTCACCCATCAATGAAAAGCAGCGTGCTTTTACTCAAAAAATGCTGAACCAAATTCACGCCCAGTTTATTACCGTGGTCAAAGAGGGGCGCGGAGATCGACTGCGCGAAACCCCCGAAACCTTCAGTGGCCTCTACTGGAGTGGCCAGGAGGCTCTTGAAATGGGCTTGGTCGATCGGCTGGGTAACCTCGATCATGTTGCGCGTGAAGTGGTTCAAGCCGAAGACATCATTGATTACACTCCGAAAGAAAATGTTGCCGAGCGTCTGGCAAAACAGTTGGGCGTTTCCGTGGGTTCTGGCTTTGCTGATGTCTTAAAAACCTGGGGTGGCCTGCGCTGAAACTGATCAATCAAAAAAAGCGACTTAGCTCAGATGGATCAATGGACGCTTGTATTTTTTTCTGAACACTCTTGCCGAGGTCGATGACAAAGCCATTGTGCAAAATCGTCTGCCAGCAAAGGTTGGCTGAACAAATAACCTTGCCCCTTGTCGCATTTCAAGGCAAGCAGTAAATCAGCCTGCCCTTGCTTTTCAATACCTTCGGCCACGGTGCTCATCCCCAGGCTTTGTGCCACTCGAATGGTGGCCTCAATTAAAACCTGGTGATGATGGCTGTGTTCACTTGGGCTGACAAAAGAGCGGTCAATTTTGACAGTATCCACAGGCATCAGATGTAAACAAGCCAAAGAAGAGTATCCTGTGCCAAAGTCATCCAAAGCCAATCTGACACCAAGCTCTTTGAGCTCGCGTAGCCGATCTTGTACCGCGGTATCCTGGGCAGCGAGGCTTTCGGTGATTTCAAGTTGCAGTTGTTCAGGTTTTATTTGGGTGGCAGCCAGTATTGATCGAACGCTTTGAATCCATTCAGGATCACTCAGTTGGGCCCGTGAAAGGTTCACTGCGAGCGTGTGGGGCGCATACTCTGGCAAACTGCGTTGCCATTCCATAAATTGTTTACAGGCGGTTTCCAGCACAAAATCACCCAGTGCCCCGATCAGACCAGTTTCTTCAGCGATGGAAATAAATTCAACCGGTGAAATCAAACCTCGACTGGGGTGTTTCCAGCGTGCCAAGGCTTCGACCCCTGCGATTTGCCCCGTTGAAATTTTCAAAACAGGTTGGTAGGCTACGAATAATTGTTTCTCGTTGATGGCCTTGCGAAGGTCCGCTTCAATCCCCGCACGAGCCGCCACCCGGTTGTGCATGCCTGGTTCAAACATTACGAATCGGGCGCGCCCGCCACGCTTGGCTTCGTACATCGCAATATCTGCATCTCGCAATACGATATCCGCATGGGGGCCTGCGTGTTTTCTGGTTACAACACCAATACTGGCTGAAGAATGAATGGATTCCCCGTCAATCACATACGGTTTGGAAAGCGTATCTAGCAAGCGTTTTGCCACACCTGCTGCATCCTCACAGTTGCGAATACTCTCCAAAATAATCACGAATTCATCACCCCCAATGCGTGCAGCAGCATGTATATCTTCCCAAGATCGGCTGATACCGTCGCCTGGGCGCAAGGTGCTTTTGAGGCGACTGGCGATCAATCGAAGAAGGTCATCACCCACGCTGTGGCCCAACGTGTCATTGATTTGCTTAAATCGATCAATATCAAGGTGTAAAACAGCAAATTGATAGTCTGACTCAACTCTGGCACGGTTCAACGCTTGCTGAATCCACTCCATGGCAACCATCCGATTCGGTAGCTGGGTCAAGGTGTCAAAACGCTCTGAATTGAGCACCTGATTACGCAGGCCCTGTTGGGCCGTGGTGTCTATATTGATGCCTGCAATTTTTTGTGGTCGACCGCTGGCATCTCGCTCCAGCGTGGTGCCGCTGACCATCACCCAGCACCAATGGCCGTCCTTGCACTGCAATCTCAGTTCACACCGAAAGGGCAGGCTGGATTCAGCCAAATGCGTATTGAGGGTTTCCTGCCAAATAGTCCAATCTTTTGGATGAATGCGCTGGCTCCATACCTCAAGCTGGGGAGAAAAATCCGTTTTCTCACAACCCAGCATTTGAAAAAATCGATCATTGCAAGTCATTTCACCAGTCGAGAGATCGGCTTGCCAAGTCCCTACCCCCTCGCCTTCGACGGCCAAGGCGAGTAATTCTTGTTGAGCGCGGTGTTCGGTGATATCCATTTGACAAGACACAATGCCTGTGATTTCTTTTTGAGCTCCGCGTAAAACTTCGGTGTTGATAAGTAACCAGCGGGTGCTCCCATCGGGGTGAATCAAACCGCACTGAAACCCTTTGATCGGCTGACCTGTACGTATGGTGTGCAATGCTGGTCTTTCAGCAGGTGGAAGTATTGAGCCATCATCCCGGATCAGTTGCAGAGCAAACTCATCGAGTAAAGAGTAACTCAGCAACTGCTCTCGAGAACAGCCCGTTATTTTTTCTGCGCTGTGATTGCAATCGATCAAATGACCATCTACAGAATAAAGCATCACGCCAATTGGCAGGGCTTCCAAAATCGAATGCCATCGAGTTCGAAGTGTGATTTGTTCAGTGATGTCTTCAGCCACAAAAATGAAACCACTGATTTGATGTTCACCTTTTGAAAAAGCCTGGCCATCAACTGCAAGCCAGCATTCTTGACCTCGTGCAGTGTGAACCAAAATTTCAGTATGAAAATTTTCCCCTGCTTTGATGGCTTCTCTGAACACAGAATCTTGGTGGGCAGCACCCGAATCATGCCTCCAGATATGGCCAATGAATTGGCCTTGAATTTCCTCCTGGTTTTGGCTCATCATGAGGCAAAGTGCTGGATTGAACCAGAGTATCTGTCCTCGATCATTGGTGATGATCACCGCAGTGTGGATGTGTTCAGCCACCAAGGAAAATTTATCCAATTCAGCGGCCTGATCTGAAATTTTTTTTTGGTGACGGCTGATCAAACGAAGCATGGGCTCAATCACAGCAAAAACCAATATAACCAAAAGAAGCAAATGCAAACCAGTCTGGCCAGTCATGGTGCTGATGGATTGATCCCGACGAATCTGAACCAAATATTGCAATTCGCTAAGAAGAGCTTGACTGCTTGCCAATGCACGATGGGCCTGAGATTGAAGAACCCCTGCGGCGATCGTATTTGTTGTCCCAACCCTCTCGTTCATTTGTATTGAAAGTGTTCGCGCAGCAACAATCAGATTCAAATTTTCAGTTTGCCATTCAAATATCGTATGTTCAATTTTGGCAAAGTTTTCTTGACTTTGACCTTCTCGAAATTTGCCAAGGTTAAAAACCAGCATTTCCTGTAAATCACGGGATTTACGCTCAATAATGGCCAAGGTTGCCCCCAAATCCAGGGCCAAATTTCCTTGTACCAGCTTTTCAGCAATCCGGCCGATCTCTTGGCTCAAAACCCTTTGCGCATCAGCCAAAGCCAGCAATTTGGCCTCAATGGCTTGGTGCCGCTGCGCTTGATGAATTTTCCATCCCTGTAATACTGAAGACCCCATCAAGATGCCTAGCACAAT
>JBEIRS010000106.1:0-5476 GCA_040375795.1 Methylibium sp. | reverse complement strand
CAATCACCACATGCAGCCTCAGCAGACGGTGGAGCTGGGCAGGAGACTTCTACAGCAGAGGGCTCAGAAGAAGGAGCGTCTGAAGCCTGGCGACCAGCACCACCCCCTCGAAAATCGGTCACGTACCAGCCACTGCCCTTGAGTTGAAACCCGGCTGCCGTGACCTGTTTTTTGAAGTGTTCGGCACCACAAACTGGACAGACAGTCAGGAGAGGATCTGAGATTTTTTGCAACACATCTTGCGCGTGGCCGCATGACTCACAGCGGTAAGCGTAGATAGGCATATGTCAACACCTTTAAAAAAAGAATCAAAAAAACCAAGCGGCGAGAACCACTTTGGCCTTGTCATTGATCAGTATAAAGGGGCCCAGCTCTCTGTGTGGACTTCAAGGCCAATGAACAACTTCCTTCGTTGGCCTAACGCCACCATTGCCACAGGCCGACCATCAAAAGCGCAAACAGTAAGCCCCCGAGAAGCTGAACCCCTCGGTACAAACGCTTTTGTTGCGTCAAAAGATTTTCCAGCAAGCGCAACTCAGGGCGATCTTTGGGCTGGAGGGCCTGGTGGATCAATCGTGGGAGTTCAGGCCATAACTGGGCATAGTGAGGAGATTCTTTGCGCAATTTGAACCACAAGCCACGCCAGCCGATTTGCTCGTTCATCCAGCGCTCCAGAAAGGGCTTGGCGGTACGCCAAAGATCAAGCTCGGGGTCAAGCTCGCGCCCAAGGCCCTCCACATTCAACAACGTTTTTTGCAACAGCACAAGTTGGGGTTGAATAGAGACATTGAAACGGCGAGAAGCCTGAAACAACCTCAAAAGAACCTGCCCCAAAGAAATATCTTTGAGGGGTCGATCAAAGTGAGGCTCACACACCCCCCGGATCGCACCCTCGAGTTCATCAACCCGTGTTTTTGGAGGCACCCAGCCTGACTCGACATGGAGTTCAGCCACGCGCCGATAGTCTCGGCGAAAAAAGGCAATGAAATTTTGTGCCAAGTATTGTTTATCAAACTCGCTCAGCGTGCCCACAATACCGAAGTCAAGTGCAATATAGCGCCCAAGGGTTTGGGGGTCTGTACTGACCATAATGTTGCCAGGGTGCATGTCAGCATGAAAAAAACCGTCACGAAAAACCTGGGTAAAGAAAAGGGTGACTCCATCGCGGGCCAGCCGAGGAAGATCAACCCCAGCTTGTTTTAGCAGGCCGATTTGACTGATGGGAACCCCTCGCATACGATCCATCACGATCACCGAAGATTTGCATAAATCCCAGTGCATTTCAGGAATTAAGACCAAATTCAAACCGGCCATATTGCGCCGAAGCTGGGCGGCATTGGCAGCCTCTCGAACAAGGTCGAGTTCATCGTGCAGGTGATTGCTAAATTCAGCCACCACCTCCCGGGGTTTGAGCCGCTTACCATCATCTGAGAGGCGATCTACCCAGGCAGCCAAGGTTCGCATCAGAGCCAAGTCATCGTCAATCACAGACAACATACCCGGGCGCAACACCTTGACGGCCACTTCACGCCCATCACGAAGGGTGGCGAAATGTACTTGGGCAATCGAGGCACTGGCGACTGCTTCGGTTTCAAACGTGGCAAAAATAGATTCAATCGATCGACCAAAGGATGCTTCGATCAATTGGCGGGCCAAAGGGCCAGAAAACGGGGGCACACGATCCTGGAGCAAGGCCAGTTCGTCGGCAAGATCAGGAGGCAGGAGATCGCGACGTGTTGAAAGCACTTGCCCGAATTTGACGAAAATCGGGCCCAAACGCTCAAGCGCCATGCGAAGCCGAACCCCACGGGGGGCCTGAAGCTGCCGCCCCCAAGTGAGAGCTTTGAGACATTGGCGCAACCAAGCCTGCTTGATGTGCAGCAGGAGAAATTCGTCCAGGCCAAATTTAAATACTGTCAAGGCAATGAAGCCCAGCCGACCAAGATAGCGCATAAAAAATCAGGCTGTTGGCTTGCCAGGAGACCAGCGGCCTGCCAAGGCCATCCACTGCATCATTGCATCACGCAGGCCTGCCGCCCACCATGAGCCCCAACGAAGCACTTGATGAGCTGCCATCGGGCCAATCAGCCTGGAGAGATCGTCTTCAATGTCCCAGCGCAGGTTTTCGATCAGCCAATGAATGTCACCAGCCAACGTGGCATCTCCAGAGACTTCCATGCGAGGGCGCTCGCCTTTTAAGCTCCCCAGAGCCAAGGCCAAGGGGTTCGTGGCATCAATCACAATATGAAGATCGGTGGAGCATGTTTCGGCAAGCGCCGGCACATCAAATAAACCCGCCGGGGTGATCTGAAGGAGCACCACGGGCCAAGCTGGAAAGGCAACTGGGCCCTGGCATTCAAACTTTAAATGGCACCCGGCATGGGAGCGCAAACGGGACATGGCCGCATCTTCAGAGCTGATTACATGGTTCAAAACCAAAATCAGTTTGGGCACCATGGTCGGTAACAACCAAGTAGGCAAAGGAATTGTCATGGCTTGATTGTAATGGGCATGAGCTTGAAATAAATTTACTCAAGAAAAAGTGCCTCACTTGGATTGATCTGGCGCTTCAGGCTTGAATTTTTGAATGGCATTGAAGAAGACGTTGACTTGAATTGGTCATCAAGCGTGCATCGTTTGCACCTGAGCGTCAAGTTCAAAATCTCAAACGATAGCGTGTTCCTTTAAATTTCACAACAGCCCATTTGAGTTCAATTTTTTCAAGGGTAAGCTCCTGGGCGATGGGATCCCCTTCATGAAAAATTTGCCCATTGATGATCAACAATCGGCGTGTTGGATCAGCCGAATAATTCACGCCCCCCATTGAAATCATGGGCAGCTGTTGACGAATTTCATCCGGCAATTCGGGAATCTGCGTCGATTCAGGCGCGACATCAGGAGGTTCAGGCACAGGCACATAAGTGCTGCGAGGTGTGACCCGAGGTGCAGAAGCCGGGGGTGAATCCTTCCGAATATCTTGGGCTGCTTTGGATCCACTTGTGGCTGTGAAAGATTGGCCGGGCACAGAACCCACCCAGGCTGGCATGCCCAACAAAGCCATCAGCCCCAAAATGTAGATAATCCAACGACAGGCGTGATGGCGCCGAAAGGCTTCAGTGCCTGACATGGGTGCATTGAGATGAGTAAATGAACCAAGCTGAATTGCGTCAAAAATGTCAAACATGGGGGTCCTTTGTCAAGATGAAAAGAAATTACCGCCACCAACCATACTCTTAGAGTTGCAAGCGTAGCAAAAGCTGCGCATGAAGGTATTGATTGCTCGTGAACCACGTCGTCAATTTTCATACCCTGCTTTCGCGATGCTGGCAACTCGGGAAACGGTTTGTCATGCAATGACTTAAAATCAAAGCGTTCAAATACCTGAGGCTATTGCCATGGTTCCACATCTGATAACCGCACTGAATGGCCCGATCAATGAATTAGAACAAAGGCTTTTGGATTCTTTGCCGGCCATTGAACGATGGTTCCGTTTAGAGTGGATGGAGCACACCCCCCCGTTTTATACCTCGGTAGATTTGCGCAATGCGGGGTTCAAACTGGCGCCAGTAGATACCAATTTATTTCCTGGGGGTTTTAATAACCTTTCAAGCGACATGCTGCCCTTGGCCATTCAGGCCGCAATGGCGGCCATTGAAAAAATTTGCCCCGAGGCCAAGAACTTGCTTTTAATTCCCGAGAAGCACACTCGCAACCTCTTTTACCTGTCGAATGTCGCTCGCTTGATGCAAATTTTTCATCAGGCGGGATTGAATGTTCGGTTAGGTTCCCTTGATGACACCCTCACAGAAGCCACGACCCTGACCTTACCTGATGGAGGATCCGTTTTACTGGAGCCCTTGGTGCGCCACAGAGGGCGTCTGGGTTTGAAAGATTTTGACCCCTGTACAATTTTACTTAACAATGACCTGTCTGCCGGTTTACCTTCTATTTTGGAAGGCCTGCATGAACAGTATCTCTTGCCCCCTTTGCATGCAGGCTGGGCAGTTCGTCGTAAAAGCAAACACTTTGCAGCCTACAACGATGTGGCGAAAAAATTTGCCAAATTGTTAGGCATCGACCCCTGGTTAATTAACCCGATGTTTGAGCACTGTGCCAAAATCAACTTTACAAGCGGAGAGGGGACTGAGCATTTGCTTACCATGGCTGAAGGTTTGTTGGCCCAGATCAAACGCAAATACAAAGAGTTTGGGATTCAGGAAAAGCCTTTTTTGATCATCAAGGCTGATGCAGGAACTTACGGGATGGGCATCATGACCATTCGAGACTCAAAAGAGTTGATAGACCTCAGCCGCCGGGCTCGGAACAAAATGAGTGTCATCAAAGACGGCCAGGAAGTCTCCGAAGTTCTTCTTCAGGAAGGGGTTCCCACTGTGGAGCAAGTCGATCAGGCCGTGGCCGAACCTGTGGTTTATATGATCGATCGCTATGTTGTGGGAGGGTTTTATCGGGTGAATCCTGAGCGGGGCATTGATGAAAATCTCAATTCTTTGGGGGCCAAGTTTATGCCCATGCCTTTGGCTCAACCTTCATCTTTGCAGCATGCCTTGAGCCGAGGGGGTGAGAAGGCACTTCATGTTGCACCGAATCGGTTTTACATGTATGGCGTGCTGGCTCGTCTGGCGATGCTGGCCGCAGCCTATGAGCTTGAGGCGACAGATCCTTCGGCAGAGTTCGAATCTTGAAAAAACTCTTTGCTCTGCTGCATCGTCCGTATAAGAATTCCGTCATATCAGTATTCCCGCGCAAGCGGGAATTGATGGTGCTACTGGCTGGGGCTTTGTCGTTTTTTGCCTATCCCCCCAAAGAGGGCACCCATCGAGAGGGTCGCCCCAGGGTTTGGATTTGAACAAACTCAGGGCATGCATCAAACACTCCCGATTTATAGCCGTATTGGGTTCCGCCCCAGAGTTTTTCTGCCCCCCTTGATGATGCTGGCGTGGCTGGCAGGCGTCATCCTTCAATTGCAGCAACAAAATTTAGGATCCTTTGGCTGGGTCTGGGTTGCTTGTTTCGCCAGTTTGGCATGTGCAATATGGGCCTGGATTTTATCAAGGCGGGCTTGTGCTCGTACTTTTTCAGGGGGGCTGATGGTGTTGGCTGCTTTGCTGGCTGGCATGGCTGTCAGCGAGTGGCATGCACAAGCGCATGCTAGGCAAATTTTGCCTATAGACTGGCAAAGTCAACCCTTGACGTTGGATGGAACAGTCTCGAGCGTTCCTCAATATAGCCCAGATGGGGTTCGATTTGAATTTGAAATCACTAAAGACAGTATCGCCACTTTGATGGCTTCATCTGTTTTCGTGCCGGGGCATCTTCCCCCCCGGCGTGTGTTGTTGGGGTGGGTAGGTGACTGAGTTGACAGGGCCAAGACCCCGGGCCAGGGTGCGGTGGTTGGGGGCGGGGGGCGTTGGGGGGTGGAGGTTGGGTTGTATCGGCCGCACGGGTTGCGGAATAT
>JBEIRS010000296.1:0-1980 GCA_040375795.1 Methylibium sp. | reverse complement strand
TCGCAGAGATCGCTCCAGCAATTGCTGCAACTGCCCGGTGATGATTGTCAAATTGACAGAGCCTTGACTCAAGGTGGGGGTTCGAGTGAGGCTCATCAATCGGTGAACCTGTGAGGCGCCTCGTTGGGCTGCCTTACGTATGCTTTCAGCCAACAAACTTAATTCGGCATCTTCTTGCACCTGCTCAGAAAGCAGGTCTGCGGCGCCCAAAATAGAGGTCAGTAAATTGTTGAAGTCATGCGCAATGCCCCCTGCCAGCTCACCCAGCGCTTTGACCCGCTGGGCAATGACCATCTGTTGCTTGCGCTGATGAATTTCAGTCATGTCACGAAACACGCCGATGAATTTGATCAAACATCCGTCATCATCAAACATGGGTGATAAAGTCACCATGTTCAGAAAGTTTGAACCATCCTTGCGGTAGTTGAGTAATTCAGTCGTGACGATACAGCCCGATCGAATTCCTTCTCTCAGTGTGTCAAAAGCTAGTGGATCCGTGCCGGGTCCACACAAAAAGCTGAGGCTGCGCCCTAAAAATTCGTCGCTGCGATAACCCGTGATTTTTGTAATCTGTTCATTGACATATTCAACGGGAGAGCCAGGCAAAGTGGCATTGATCACCACGATGCCGTCATCAAGCGCCCGCATGATTTGCTCTTGCAGTTGGAGTGACTCTATCAACTGCCTTCGCTCAGTCACATCCCGCTGCACAGCAACCCAGTAACGAAACCAGCCGGTGACATCCGCCACGGGAACAATGCTCAAATCCACCCAAAAACGTGAACCATCTTTTCTGAAATTTAACAGCTCAGCCCGAACTGGCTGCCAGCGCCGAAAAGCATCACGAATACGTTGCTTGGTTCGAGTGCAGGTGACGTCGCCCTGAAGAAATCGGGGTGAACGCCCGAGAACCTCGCTGGCTGAATAGCCGGTCATCGCCGTGAAAGCGGAGTTAACGTACAAAATTCGAGGGCCTGGATCCTCAAGGGGCTCAGCCTCACAAACGACAATGGCGTCTGTGGTGTAGTCTGAAATGTGGTGGATCAAATCATTGAGAGAGAAACCGGCTTGAAACTCAGTCACTGCCATCTCCTTGCAACGTAAAAAACGAACTATTCCTTGAAAACCTTGACGGAAAGGCAGAAATTGACCGCTACAGAAGATGACAATGCACAATGATTATGAATTTTTAGTATATAGGATTTTTCATCTTCCCCCATAGACATGAACCATAACCTTTATGCAGCGGTTCGTGAGTCTTTCATGACCTGCCCTGAGGCGATTGCCATCACCCGGCCTGAGTCAGTGACCGTCAATTTTACTTTTCGTGAACTGGATCAAGCCACCGCCATGCTGGCCAATGGCCTTCAATTTTTACAATTGCCTCCTGGCTCACGGGTGGCTGTGCAAACTGAGAAATCAGTAGAAACGCTCATGCTGTACTTGGCCGTGCTGCGTGCCGGTCTGGTGTATGTGCCAATTCACACGGGCTATTCCTTGGCAGAAACAGAGTTTTTTTTGCAAGATGCCCGCCCTCTGGTTCTGGTGTGCTCAAGCGAAAAATTCGGAGCCTTGGCAAGGCAGGCTTTCAAGTCGGGTGTCAGCCATGTTTTTACGCTCAATGCCGACGGCAGCGGTACCCTTTTGCAACGGGCAGCCGTGCAGCCTCGGGTGCATGAACCGCATCCCTGTCGCCCTGATGATCTGGCAGCGATTATCTATACCAGTGGCACCACGGGTCGCAGCAAAGGGGCCATGCTCAGCCATGGCAACCTGCTGAGCAATGCCCAAACCCTCAAAAGTGACTGGAATTGGCAGCACCATGATATTTTGCTCCATGCCTTGCCAATATTTCATGTGCATGGGCTGTTTGTGGCTTGTCATGCTGCACTGCTTGGGGGCAGCCGCATGATTTGGCTGCCTCATTTTGACCCTCAGCAGGTGCTTCAGTATTTGCCTGAGGCCACCGTCTTTATGGGT
>JBEIRS010000320.1:0-1703 GCA_040375795.1 Methylibium sp. | reverse complement strand
TTGCCGTCAGCCTCCCACCGGCGCAGTGTCGTCATCGACACGCCAAGCACCTCTGCTGCCTCTCCAATGCCAACGTATCTATCCATATTGATTAGTTTAGAACAGTTGTGAATAGATTTCAATTAAAGTGTTTAAGCCCCTGTCTTGAACAAGGGTGGGCCTCGTGTGCATGGCCCGCTCGATATTTTGACCGAGTGAGGGGGGCGGTGAGTGAGCGAGGCTGGTGGCTGTGGGCCTACACTGCCAGCTTGGTGCCGAGTTTTGTTGCTGCTTTTATTTCGGTCGCAGCATGACTCAAATTCACTCTTTTGATCGGCCATGTCTCAGAAGGGTGGCTTGGTTTCATCGAATTCTGTGGTTATATTGAATAAGGGGCGCCAGGCCGCGCTCAGTGCTGACGCAGACTGATGCAACGAGACACGAGACATGAGCCAAGAGGGTGCTTTTAACTGACAACGAAGACATTCATGACAAAAACATTGATCATTGCCGAGAAACCCAGTGTGGCCCAAGATATTGTGCGCGCACTGACGTCCAAAGCCGGAAAATTTGAAAAGTTTGACGAGTACTTTGAAGGTGATTCCTACATTGTGAGTAGTGCCGTTGGCCATTTGGTAGAAATCAAAGCCCCGGAAGAATTTGACGTAAAACGCGGCAAATGGAGTTTCAACCATTTGCCGGTGATTCCCCCGCACTTTGACCTGGCTCCGATTGAAAAAACAAAAACTCGCCTGAATGCCCTGGTAAAGTTGATCAAACGCAAGGATGTCTCGACGCTGATCAATGCCTGTGATGCAGGCCGAGAAGGCGAATTGATTTTTCGCTTGATTGTGCAATATGCGTCGGTAGGTCAAAAACCCATCAATAAAGCCATACAAAGGCTCTGGCTTCAAAGCATGACACCGCAAGCCATTCGTGATGGGTTTGACAAACTTCGCAGTGATGCAGACATGCGTGGGCTGGCAGATGCCGCCCGCAGTCGATCAGAGGCTGATTGGCTGGTGGGCATCAATGGGACACGCGCCATGACCGCTTTTAATTCCCGTGATGGGGGGTTTTTTTTGACCACCGTGGGGCGGGTGCAAACGCCAACCTTGTCAGTGGTGGTAGAGCGAGAAGAAAAAATTCGCAAGCACGTGGCCCGTGCTTACTGGGAAGTGAGTGCCACCTTTGATGCCCAAGCTGGGGCTTATCAGGGCAAATGGTTTGATCCTGCATGGAAAAAAAACCCACAAGATGCCGAATTGAAGGCTGACCGGCTGTGGTCCCCAGACGCAGCCAATGCTGTCGCAGGGGCGGTGCGCGGACAATCGGCCAGCGTGACCGAAGAGGCCAAACCGAGCTTGCAGGTGGCCCCCCAATTGTATGACCTCACCACCTTGCAAAGGGAAGCCAATTCTCGCTTTGGCTTCAGCGCCAAAACCACCTTAAGCATTGCTCAGGCTTTGTACGAAAAGCACAAGGTGCTGACCTACCCCCGAACAGACAGCCGCGCCTTGCCTGAAGATTACTTGGCCACCGCCAAGCAAACCATGGCCATGTTGGCTGATGAACATTTGCCAGGGCCGAGTGAAGCTTCGGGAGGTGTCAACCTGAGTACGTTGTCACAGCATGCTCGAAAAGCCCTCGATCAGGCTTACGTCAAACCCAATCAACGTATTTTTGACAACGCAAAAGTGTCGGATCACTTCGCGATCATTCCC
>JBEIRS010000196.1:0-3454 GCA_040375795.1 Methylibium sp. | reverse complement strand
TGATTCCAATGAAGAAGTAAAAATTCAGCAGCCGGTCGATTGGGTACGTTGGTGGCCTCCAGGTCAAAGTTACTATATCTACATGGGCTCACTGACTGAGCCTCCATGCACCGAAGGTGTTTTAAGAGTGATCATGAAAAACCCAGCCACTGTTTCTGCTGAACAAATTGGGGCTTTCTCACGTATTCACCCAATGAATGCCCGGCCGGTTCAACCCATGGCCGGAAGGTTATTGAAAGAGACCCCTTAAAAAAATGTCAAGCACCAGCCCAGGGAAGTGAGCATGCGGCCGGCTTGGACAGCCCAGAAGCCCGGCGTCTTGCCGCCCATAAACCCAGCAAACCCACCGACATCAAGGCGTAAGTTTCAGGTTCGGGAATGGGGGGCATGATCTCTAGGCTGGCATTTTCAATGCCAGACAAAGTCAGTTGGCCGCGGGGGGTCATAAAGTCAAAATGCACAGGAAAGGTTGGCCTTAAAGCCACGCGCCCTTCGGTGGGAAGATGAAAATCAAGGGGCTTCTCGGCAAAAAATTGCTGCCCGGAAGACTGCCAGCAATCGTACTGGCCCTGGCCACTTTGACACAGGCTAAAACGGGTGAATGGCGGAACTGTTATCCACCGATTCCGATTATCAATTGGCTTTAGCAGATAGGCTTCAAAATTGGCACCCAGCAAAGAGTAGTTTCCAGGCTCCTGCGCCACCGTGATGGTGCTCGCGCTGGGCAAGCTGAAAATAATCCGACTCAAAGGATCTTGATTGAACCAAGTCCAGGCAGGATGACTGTCAGGCTCATAAGGCACAAAGCCCTTTGAAAGGGACTCACCCAGCCCCTCAAAAGCCAGCGTGAAAGGCTGCTCAAAAAAAGAAAAACTCCCGAGACTTCCGCTGCCCGTCGCACGCAAGACATAGCTGGTAGGTACATCGACCGCCATCGACAAGCCACTGGAAGCCGCCAGGGTCGTGGCCACCAGGATACCCCGGAGGCTCCACTGGCTGGGCTTTTTCAAAGAGATGGGGCAAGGGGTTGAGACACAAGGTTTTTCTAGTGTTTGCATCGCGCACACTCCAAAGTTTTGAAGCAGCCCATGCTAAACATGCTTTCTCACGCTGGATTGATGGGTATCAACGAGTCAAAAAGCTTGATGAAACTGCCCAAACCCAGGCACTCATGAACAGCATTGCAAAGAGGCCGGGCTTGAAGGCACTCTACATTCAGCGATCAGAGCCTCCAGTGCGGCCTGTGCGAGCCCTGGAAGCTGCTTTATTGGTCATCCGACGCTGAGCACCTGGACGATTTTCTCGATCACCCAAGGCACCTTCGGCACGATCAAAACGAGCCCCAAAGGCTGAGCTTTTGGGAGCCTTTGAACGATCAAAGACACTCGAACCCTCTGGCGTGCGGGGCTTGTCAAAAGCAGATGGGGATGATGGGCGCTCATTCAAAGCACGAAACTCTTGCTTTGCTCCCCCCTTGAAGCTGCTTGAAGATTGACTCCCAAGGGGGCGACCCTCAAAACGAGCCGACCGAGGTTCACCACGCGCCACGAAACCTCGATGAGCATGGTCAGGGCTTGCACCACGGCCTGAGCCAGCCCTGGAAAACCCCCGTTCAGTCTCCCGGGGAGAGAAAGATTTGCCATGAGAACCAGGTTTTCCACGCGATGGCATGAGACGAGGCTCAGGCATTTTGGGTTCTAGGCCAGTGATTCGGGTCACTGGAATATCTTGGGTGGTGAAGCATTGAATACGGCGAATCATACCGGCATCCATGCGTTCAGCAAGAGTGACCGCCAAACCCTGGCGCCCAGCACGGCCCGTGCGACCAATTCGATGCACGTAATCTTCGCATTTCATTGGCAGACCATAGTTAATCACATGACTGATGGTCGGCACATCAATGCCACGGGCAGCGACATCCGTGGCCACGAGAATTCGCAGCTGACGGTTGCGTAAACTTTGCAACACGCGGTTTCGCCGGCCTTGCGGCATACCTCCGTGCAAAGCAGCGCAGGCATGCCCCATATCAGCCAAGCGATCAGCCAGCCAATCGGCATCACGCTGCGTGCTGGTGAATACAACGGCCTGATCGACGTCGCGGGTGGTCAAGATGTGATCAAGCAAGGCATTTTTGTGATGGGGGTTATCGGCCCAATGCAAACGCTGCTCAATGTTCACGTGGGTTTCGGTGTGCGAAGCGACTTCAATACGCTGTGGCTCACGCAACAGGCTTTGAGCCAATCGGCCCACATGCCCTGCAAACGTTGCGCTGTACATGACGGTTTGGCGTTCGGCCGGCACATGATCAGCAATGGTGGTGATGTCATCAATGAAGCCCATGTCAAGCATGCGATCGGCTTCGTCGAGCACCAACATCTCGACGTTTTCCAGCACCGCTTTACCCGTCTGGAGGTGATCGATCAAGCGACCCGGGGTGGCAATGAGAATATCCAAGGGGCCACGCAGCGCTTTAATTTGGGCAGGATAAGGCACGCCACCCACCACAGTGGTCACACGCAAGCCCTGCACATGGCGGCCGTAAGTACTGGCGGCCTTGGCGACTTGCATCGCCAACTCGCGCGTGGGTGTGAGTACCAGAATGCGCGGGCCACTGACCAAACCTGGCTGGCGGCGCTTGGTGGAGTCACCCCGAGCAAGCAAGATTTTTTCCAGCGCGGGAAGAATAAATGAAGCGGTTTTGCCACTGCCGGTACGTGACGACACCATCAGATCACGGCCCTCCATGGCAGGAGGAATGGCCTCGGCTTGCACTTCGGTGGCCAATTCATAGCCGGCATCCGCAACGGCACGCGAAAGCGCTGGGTGCAAATTCAATTGACTGAATGGCACCCCCGGAGCGCCACCTTGCAGCAAAGGAGTGACCGGGGATTCTTCAAATTTTTCAAAACTCATGTTTTCTCTTCACGGTAAAATGGGCAGCACAAAACGCAGCCTGCGTCACACGCACGCACTGCCCCGACCTTAAGGGCCAAAAAAAGGGTCGCTGAAATAAAGTCCGAGGCTGGGCTGAAGCAGCCAAGCAACATCGGGAACAGTCAAAGCGACAACATCGCCGCCGACCATTCCCGCCCCCCGCAGGCGGGAAGCATAGTTTCGAACAGACACGGAAAGAACCGTGAGAAGAGTCGATGAGGTCAGAGGGGATGAACGAACTCGCCAATACAGAAAAGGCGAACTTTCCATGTTACTTGAAATACTTATTTTTTACAAGTGGCATTGACAAAAAGAACAACGGCTTCCGATCCTCACGTTTCAATCTCTTGCCAAATTGAAAAAAATGAGGATACAATCACGCTTTCTGCGGGAGTAGCTCAGTTGGTAGAGCGCAACCTTGCCAAGGTTGAGGTCGCGAGTTCGAGACTCGTCTCCCGCTCCAAATTTGTATTCAAAATAACTCAAAAGGGAAGCAACAGCTTCCCTTTTACATCATCCG
>JBEIRS010000269.1:0-2382 GCA_040375795.1 Methylibium sp. | reverse complement strand
TTCCACCTCCACCCCCTCCGCAACCACCAACCAACGCGACACAGACAAGTCCCATAAATCTAAAAATATTCGGCAGATTCATTTATTTATTCCGTTTAAGTAAGTTAAATTAAATTGCCATATCTTCATATGCCTGAATCAACGCAAAATATTTTAAAAATGCGTTTGAGGTCTGAAGGTCTTTTCGATGGAGGTTCTCCGCCCGATGGGCCGCTGTACCTTTTGGATGATGGCGGGCTGAGTTGCTACAGCTACATTCTCAAAGTCGCGACGAATGCCCAAGTCGACATGGCTCGCCGAAATATAACACGGCGCTCGACCCTGATCTATCAGTCATCCGAAGAGGCCGCTCGCCTTGGGGGCCGCTGGGACACTGTGACCGCGCAATGCTCACCCGTCATCACATCCGGACCGTCTAACCTTGTCCCTACAAAACAGTAGATGTTAGCTACCTCGGGCCTGTGCTCGCTCAAAATCATGCGGCCATTGATGTCCAAGCCAAAGCCTTGATCATGCTGACCACGCGCCCTATCTGAGCGTGACGGCTGGCCAAACGGGCCATCGAGGCCCCATCGGGCTGTTGGGCAATCAAGTCGGGTGGGGGGGCGGATTCGGATTCACTTTTCCGTGCGTTGATAAAATGAACTTCTCTGGGTGTGAGGGGTTTTTCAGGGTGCTTCTTCAGCTTGATGAAGGGCTCCATGCCGCTTGCGCCCAAGCCAGGGCAGCGCGCAGGCTGGCAGGGCTGGCCTGGCCAGTTCCAGCCAGGTCAAATGCTGTGCCGTGATCAGGACTGGTGCGAATGAAAGGCAAGCCAAGGGTTATATTGACGCCATGCTCAAGCCCGAGGTATTTGATCGGAATCAGCCCGTGGTCATGCGTCATGGCAACCACCACATCAAACTCGCCCGGGTGATCTTCGGTGTGGCGTGCCCTCATAAAAACAGTGTCTGGGGCAAAAGGCCCACGGGCATCTATGCCTTGAGCTTGTGCGGCCTTCACTGCCGGAGAAATCATACGAATTTCTTCATCCCCGAAGGCGCCCGCTTCGCCGGCATGGGGGTTGAGCCCCGCCACAGCGATGCGCGGACGCGGTAAACCCCAGCGTTGAGCTGCGCGATGAGCGATGCCAATGGTTTCCAAGACAGCATCAAAGGTGATGGCGTCTATGGCAGCCCGCAAAGACAGATGGACAGTCACCAACACCACCCGCAAGGATGGATTGGCCAGCATCATGCGTACCGCAGGCTTTTGCCCTTGGGCTGTTGTGGCGCAGGCTTGCAATAATTCGGTGTGCCCAGGGTAGGCCTCTCCAGCCTCTGCCAGGGCCTGTTTGTGGATGGGTGCAGTGACCATGGCGGCAAGATGCCCTTGCATGGCCAGCATGGCGGCATGACGCACACAGGCGGCCGCCGCCATCCCCGCGCGAGGGTGTACCTTTCCGATGGGGCAATCAAGCAAACCCATGGGGCTATGAGGGGGTTGAAGAACCGGCATACACCTCGGGGGAAGGGCGCTCAGATCGCTGGGGTGTTCAATGGCTGCCACGGGCATGCCGTGCCCCACCCAGCGTAATGCTCGGCGCATGATATTGACATCGCCAATGACCAGCAAGCCTTGGCTCGAGATGCCAGCATCGGGCTTAAAAAGAGAAGCCACGATTTCAGGGCCAATGCCACAGGGGTCGCCCATGGTCAAGGCAATGGGATATTTTAGAGTACTCATGCAGGGTTGGGGAGGTCAATCAATTGATGTTCCAGGCTGAATCGTTGGGCCACATGGGCCGCCAAGGCTGGCGCCCCATAGCGCTCAGTGGCATGATGACCTGCAGCCACAAAGGCAACGCCGGTTTCGCGTGCCAAATGTGCCTGGGGCTCAGAAATTTCACCAGTGATGAAAAGATCGGCTCCAGCAGCAATCGCCCCTTCAAAATAGGCTTGAGCACCCCCACTACACCAGGCTACTCGGCGCAAGGGGCGGCCATCACCCGCCACCGCGATCACCTGGCGGCTCAAAACCCTTTGAATATGATCAACCATCGCATCAAAAGGCATTGGAGTGGCCTTGATGCGGCCTAAAAAGCCCAGTTTTTGCTCACCAAAACGCCCCTCAGTCAAAAAACCAAGCTTGAGGCCAAGCTGGGCATTATTTCCCCATTCGGGGTGCGCATCAAGGGGGAGGTGGTATGCCCACAGGTTGATCTGATGCGCCAATAATCGCTCAATACGCCGCTTCAACCACCCCGTGATGCAGCCATCTTGGCCGCGCCAAAACAAACCATGATGAACCAAAATACCATCAGCGCCATGCTCAATCGCGGCTTCAATCAATTCCAGGCTGGCCGTCACGCCCGAAACCAGCTTGTGAATTTGAGATTTGCCC
>JBEIRS010000305.1:0-1878 GCA_040375795.1 Methylibium sp. | reverse complement strand
TGACTGGTGTCATCGCTCAGGTAAAACGTGGCATCACCATATTGCAAATCAAGGTCCAAAAAAGCGCATTGGTGCTCGTACTGTTGCGCAATGATCTGCGCCATATTGGCCGCCAGAAAAGTCGCCCCACTCCCCCCCTTTGATGCGACAAACGTGATAATTTTTCCTTGGGTGGCGGTGTGCGAAATGGCAGCTTCCAGGGAGTGATTTTGCATGAATAAACGTTGGAAGGCGGCCGCCAATTCTGCGGCGCTTGGCGGCAGTGGCAGCACTTCGCGCACCCCTTCCCGCATGGCTGCCAGCAAAAATTCACTGCTGTGATTGCTGCTCAGGAGAATCACACTGACGGAGCGGCTGGCAACCCCTGCGAGCTTGAGATCTTGCAGATCGGCCATTTCATGATCAGGATTCATTTCCACAATGAGCCAGCCCACCTCAATGCCTTCGAGCTGAGCTGCCAGCGCATCTGTTACGCTCCGATATACAGCGGCTTGAATGGGGATACCCTCCGCCTGGGCGCGTGCCTGCAAAAACTGCATCAGGGCTTCGGTGCGAACCAACAAATGAAGGTTGATAGAATCAGCCTTTTGCATAAAGCGTCATCGCCCCGATCCATGCGAAGAAGACGTGCCCACCCCAATATTGAGTACATTGACCGGCGCTGGGGGGGATTCGAAGGATTTTTGCCAGCGCTCGATCGAGGCTTTGGCGGTGCTGCCGCTGCTCAGGGGTGGGGGGCGCAGGGCTGAAGTGCCTTGTGGGTTGGCGGTTTGATCCAGCCATACCTTACGCACAATCCCGGCCCTGTCTTTATCAGCCGATGGCAAAGGCAGCGGCGCACATGCGGCCATGAAGGCATTCAATAAAATAAGAAGCCAAGGCAGCGCAATTGGCTTGATTTTTGATGTCATGGTAAACCTTCTGAGAATGCGCCTGAGGGCGGCGGTGAGGCTGGCGGGGCCTCGACAGGCGCCAAAGGTGCCGGCCGATCACCCTCCAGCCGGCCCTCTAAAAAGAACTGGCTGCGCGTGGGCATGGTGCCGATGTCGATCGGCAGTAAGGGGGCTGATGGCAGGGGCTGGGCCAATCGGGGAGTGACGATAAAAAGCAGTTCAGACTGCTGATTCTGGAAAGCACTGCTGCGAAAAAGGGCACCCAAAATAGGAAGCTCACCCAGCAATGGCACCGCACGAAGGCTGGCCGTCTGGTTGCTTTTGATCAGGCCGCCAATGGCAAAGCTTTCGCCGTCCCGCAATTGAACCGTGGTTGACGCCCGCCGTGTCGTGATAGAGGGCAAGACGCTGGTCTGCCCCCCCGCTGCGCTGATGGTGGCACCGACGTCAGACAATTCAGACACCTCTGGGGTCACCCGCAGATGGATCAACCCTTCTTCCAGGACTGTCGGCAAAAAGCGCAAGCCCACGCCAAATTCTTTTTCCTCGAGGGTGATGGTCATGTTGCCTCCACTCCCCGCTTGAGGCACGGGAATAAAAATTCGCCCGCCAGCCAAAAATGAACCCTCCTGGCCCGAAATCGCCGTGATGGTGGGTTCGGCCAGCACTTTGATCACGCTTTTTTTCATTTCTGCCGATAGGGTGATTTGGGTTCTTCCATTCGGGCGTTCAATGCTCAGGGTGCTGGTCCCGGCAGAAAGCAATTGCGAAATCAAACTCATTTGGGTATTTGAAATCGTACGCTGAAGGCTAAAGTCCACCCCCAAGTTTTCCATCAGGCTTTTGGAAACTTCCGCCACCTTGACTTCCAGCATCACCTGCTGTGGGCTTTCAACCTGTAACAGGTTGACAATTTTGGAGCTGCCCCAAAATGCTTCTGTGAGTGCGACAATTCGTGCCACCTTGACACCATCCCGAACCCGCC
>JBEIRS010000175.1:0-3665 GCA_040375795.1 Methylibium sp. | reverse complement strand
CTGACCGAATTCAGCCATTTTTGACAATGCTGCCCCTCCAGGGTAACCAAGCCCCATGAGTTTGGCTGATTTATCAAAGGCTTCTCCAGCGGCGTCGTCGATGGTTTCACCGAGGGTTTCATAGCATCCAACATCAGTGACTTTCATCAGCTGGGTATGCCCCCCGGAGACCAGCAGAGCGATAAAAGGAAACTCTGGGGGAGTTGTAGAGAGAAAAGCTGATAAAAGGTGCCCCTCCAGATGATGAATGCCTGTCAGTGGAACCTCAAGAACTGCAGCCAGTGCTGCCGCCACACCAGCCCCCACCAGCAAAGCCCCTGCCAGGCCGGGCCCTTGGGTAAAGGCCACATGATTGATGTCATATTGACTCAGACCAGATTGAGCAAGAACTTCAATGAGCAAAGGAAGCACCCGGCGGACATGATCACGCGAAGCCAATTCGGGAACCACACCACCATAGGCTTGGTGCATATCGACTTGGCTGTGCAGTGCATGACCCCGTAAACGTGGAAGATCACTTTGAGTGCAATGGACAATCGCCACTCCCGTTTCATCACACGAAGATTCAATGCCCAAAATATAAACATCACCACCTGGCAAAATGGGCGGACGCGCTGATTTATCGGGTATCGCGCCTGAAATGGAGACTTGGCTTAAAACGATTTGACTGGAATTCATCATGATTTGAGTCTAAGAGTCTGTTCAAAGTCTCTGCTTTTTGAAAGGATGAAGGGAAGGATGAGAAAAAATACCCAACCGATATCGAGTGTGAGCAATTTGAAGTTACCAAGCCGCTCCTGGAGAGCGCTCGAAAGAAGACAGATCCCCGCAGAAGGTGCCTATACCAATTTTTTACGCCGCGCTGTACCTTCTGCGCACAGCTTGCCCCCGAAAGTCAAGTGGTTGGCGAGAGCATACAGTCGCACATGCAGACAGGTCTTGTCAAAGATGGACTGCTGATGGCCTGCTGGCGCAAAAGAGCTGAAGCTGATCTGATCTTGCACGGCAATCGTGGTAGCCAACTCAAAGCCCCATCCACTACGAGCAACGTAGTGTCTAGTGTCTTGCTTCATAAGTCTGCGTGAGTACCGAGAGCTGCCCTGGTGTCCCGGGCGCGGAGCCAGGCCGCTCGAATGGAGCAAGACTTATCAAGCGAGACACTCGCAATCGGCCCAGCACAAAAAAGCCGGCTAAATCACTGGCTAACGACGACAGGAAATAAAGACAAGGTCACGATTCGCCTTCAAGCACCATCAATTGATCCAGGCGATTTAGGTTGGCATCGGCCTGAAGCTGTTGGATGTCTTGCCCATGATTGTAGCCATAGGTCATCAGCACAAGAGGACAGCCCGCCGCTCGGGCGGCTTGAGCATCATTGGTGCTGTCACCGATCATCAAGGTGGTGGCAGGATCGCTTCCCAAGGCCTCGCAACTTTGTATGACAGGCAAAGGATCGGGCTTTTTGCACTGAAAAGATTCACCACCAAACACATGCTGAAAAAACTTGCGAATGCCTTTTTTTTCCAGCAGGGACTCTGCAAAATCGAGAGGTTTGTTGGTCAGGCAAGCCATGGGCAGACCATGTGTTTGAAAACATTGCAAACCTTCAAGCACCCCAGGATAAACCGACGCATGAACACCATTGAGGGCAAGATAATGACGCCGATATAAGGGCCATGCCTCATTAAAGCGGTCAGAGGCGTGGAGTTTGTCCAGCCAACAGCGAACCAAGTGTTCAGAGCCCTTCCCGACAGTATGCTCAATGAAGGTGCGAGACACCCGGGGCAAATTCAATTGCTGCGCCACACAATCGAAAACAGCCTCAAAGTCACCCAAGGTGTCAATGAGAGTGCCATCGAGGTCAATAATGACAGCTTGGATGGTGAAAGAATTCTTGTCGACCCTGCTCAGGCCTGCCGGCAAAGAATCAGGGGCCACTGCCACAGAAAACCGGCGTAACGAATGCATAGAGGTACCTCAAAAAATTCTATTTGGGCTGCTGTTGCGAATGCTTTACTCCGCCACCTCGGTATTTTGCGCCGGGGTGGTGGAATCTCGAAAAATTGCGCTTCAATTTTATTTGTCGAGAACAGCCCCAGTACTGGCACTGGAGGCATTTTTTGCAAACTTGGCCAGCACCCCCCGGGTGTATCTGGGGGCAGGAGTCTGCCAAGCGGCACGGCGCCGGGCGAGCTCTTCATCACTGACATTCAATTGCAAAGTCAGGGTATGAGCATCAATGGTGATACTGTCACCTTCTTGCACCAAAGCAATATTGCCCCCGGTATAGGCTTCTGGCGAGACATGTCCAACTACCATGCCCCATGTTCCGCCAGAAAATCGGCCATCAGTGACCAAACCAACCGATTCCCCCAGCCCTTGGCCAATCAAAGCCCCTGTCGGTGCCAGCATTTCAGGCATCCCCGGCGCCCCCTGCGGGCCCAAATAACGTAGCACCATCACGTCACCTGCGACAATTTTACGTGCCATGATTGCAGCCAAGGCCGACTGCTCATCGTCAAAAACCCGTGCAGGCCCAGTGATCACAGGGTTTTTGAGGCCCGTAATTTTTGCTACACACCCCTCAGGCGAAAGGTTGCCCTTCAAAATAGCCAAGTGCCCATGGGCATAAAGAGCTTTGTCTATTGGGCGAATGACATCTTGCTGTGACCCTGGGGTGGCTGGAATTTCGGCCAAGTTTTCAGCAACAGTTTTACCGGTGATGGTGATGCAGTCACCATGCAGCAGGCCCGCTTCAAGCAAAATTTTCATCACCTGTGGAATACCGCCAGCGCGGTGCAAATCAACTGCCAAATATTTTCCAGAGGGCTTTAAGTCACAGATCACGGGCACTTTTTTGCGCACACGTTCAAAATCATCGATGCTCCATTCGATACCAGCGGCGTGGGCAATGGCCAAATAATGCAAGACAGCATTGGTCGAACCGCCTGTGGCCATAATCACCGCCACCGCGTTTTCAATCGACTTGCGCGTCACGATATCACGCGGCTTAAGATCGGCCTTGACCGCAGCCACAAGGGCCTGAGCCGCTGCCGTCGCCGACTCGGCAATTTCATCATGCGGGTTGGCCATGGTGCTGGAGTAAGGCAGACTCATGCCCAAGGCTTCAAAGGATGAACTCATGGTATTGGCGGTGTACATGCCACCACATGAACCCGTTCCGGGAATGGCCCGGCGCTCAATTTCACAGAAATCTTCCTGGCTCAGATGACCGCTGGTGAATTGGCCAACGGCTTCAAACACGCTCACGATGTTGAGATCTTGGCCTTTATAGTGGCCTGGTAAAATAGTCCCTCCATAGACATAAATGGCAGGAACATTGGCTCGAAGGATACCCATCATGCCTCCGGGCATGTTTTTATCGCAGCCCCCCACCACCAAAACCCCGTCCATCCATTGGCCACCGACACAAGTTTCAATGCAATCGGCAATCACTTCTCGAGAAATCAAACTGTATTTCATACCTTCGGTGCCCATGGCCATACCATCAGAGATGGTTGGGGTTCCGAAAACTTGAGCATTGCCACCCGCAGCCTTGATACCAGCGACTGCTGCATCAGCGAGCTTTTGCAAACCAGCATTGCAAGGAGTGATGGTCGAATGGCCATTAGCCACTCCAATCATCGGTTTTTGAAAATCTTGCT
>JBEIRS010000371.1:0-1120 GCA_040375795.1 Methylibium sp. | reverse complement strand
CCTGAATTTCTTGCGCGTTGCATTGACCAAACCAGCAGCAGCCTCACCCATGGGGGCCTTCAGCGTGATGTCAATCAACTCGCCCTCAAAACGAGCCAAGTCTTTTTCATGTCGCAAAGGCCGATCAATACCAGGCGAAGACACTTCCAAACGGCGATATTCAACACCATCCACTTCTAGCGCAAACATCAATTGCCTGTTGACCTTTTCACAATCCTCAACTGTGACCAAGGGAATTTCAAATCGGCTTACACCCTCTTGCCAAATGTTATCGATGGTGATGCGCACAAGGCCACCAGCTGAGCGTTCAATCTCAACCAGTTCATAGCCCAAACCGGCCACGGTTTCCTCAACAATCTGCTGCAATGCCACGCGTTTCAGGTCTTTTCTTAAGTTTTACAGGCGAAAAATAAGGGGTACAAACCCTGCTCATTAATCGATCGGCCAAAAAAAACGGGCGGTGAAAACCCGCCCGTTTGGTCGTGAAGTTGGCATTCTAGCTCATAAATACTTGATTTGGAACGATTTTGTTGGAAAAAGTGCCTGTCAAGCCCAGCTTTGATTGAGCTTTGGCACCGAGAAAAGTAATTCTTTTGTATAAACATCCTTTGGATTGTTCAGAATTTCCTCAGCAAGGCCCATTTCTACAATCTGCCCCTCGTGCATGACTGCCAACTGGTCTGCCAAATATGAAACCACACCCATGTTGTGGGTCACAAAGAGATAACTGACACCCAAATCGTCTTGTAACTCTTTCAGCAAATTTAAGATTTGGGCTTGTACTGAAACATCCAGAGCTGATGTGGGTTCATCACAAATAATCAGCTTGGGTTTAACGGCCAAGGCTCTGGCAATGGCAATGCGCTGCCTTTGCCCTCCTGAAAACTCATGAGGGTAACGTTCAAGTGCATCAGTCCTCAAGCCAACTTGTGACAACAGTAATTCCAAGTCCGCCCTCCTCTTTTCAGCATTCCATTCTGGGTGCAAGCTTTTCATGCCTTCTTCCAAAATTTCGTGAACACGCATGCGCGGATTGAGCGAAGCAAACGGATTTTGAAAAATAATTTGAATGTGCTTTCTTGCCTCTGACAAATCTTGTCGATTGAGTTGAAATAAATCT
>JBEIRS010000282.1:0-2149 GCA_040375795.1 Methylibium sp. | reverse complement strand
GATTTCGGGTTTATTGTTGTTGATGTCGGTGCTTTTGACGTGGCGTTGTTTTGCGCCAAACCTTTTGCGAATACGTGATGGCCTGGCTTTGTTACCTTATTTATGGCGCAAGTTGCCCATTTATTTTCGGTGTTTGTCCGGGGCTGTGCAAACTGAATGGGTGCGCACACCACGCCGGCAGCCCTCTAAAAAACTGCCGGATATTCACTGAATTTGAAGCCATGAAAAACGTCAACCCTTTTGATCGTGATGTAGTGGCTGTTCTGGGTTTGCCCTTGGATGTGCTACAGATGCCACAAGCGGTGAGCCGTGTACGACAGGCCGCTTTCAGGGGGCAAAGCTGCTTTATTTCAACCCCGAATTTGAGTTTTGTGACCACTGCGCGTCAAGACCCTTCATTCAGGGATTCTGTGTTGCGCAGTGATCTGAGTTTGGTGGATGGTATGCCGCTTGTCTGGATTTGCAAACTCCTGGGACTGCCTATTCGAGAGCGGATTGCAGGTTCAAATTTGTTTGACGAACTTGCTCGCCACCCCTCCCCACCCTTAAAAGTCAGCTTTTTAGGCGGCGCCGCAGGCATTGCGCAGCGCGCCCATGAACGATTGAACACATTGCAATCTGGAGGGATGATTTCAGTGGGCTATGTAGACCCAGGATGGTGTTCTCTGGAAGCCTTAAATACCCCTCAATTACTTGAAACCATCAACCAAAGTCACCCTGACTTTTTGCTGGTGTCTGTTGGCGCACAGAAGGGGCAGCGCTGGATCGAACTGAACCGTGAGCGTCTACACGCCCCGATTGTGGGCTATTTTGGGGCCGTGATCAATTTTGTGGCCGGAAGTGTCAAACGTGCACCTGTCGCTTGGCAGCAGCTTGGCCTGGAGTGGCTTTGGCGTATCAAGCAAGAACCCTCACTTTGGTGGCGCTATTGGAAAGATGGCTGGCAGTTTCTCTTTTTGTTTTTCACATGTGTATTGCCCCTGGCTTGGTCTGTGCGCCAAGCCGATGCCACCCAAGAGCCACCGAGATTTTTGACATGTCAACGTGGACCCAAGGAGATACGGCTTATTTTGAGAGGGGCCTGGAGAGGAAAGAACTTGTCTCTTTTGCGGCATTGGTTCAAAGAATTACACCTTAGCGAGACAACGCAGGGGATCGTGCTTGATCTTGCGGGCGTGACTCAGGTTGACAGCCATTGTATTGGCCTTCTTATGTTGGCTCGGGGGGTTTTTGGATCACGATTTCACGTCGAGGGCACACCATCATCTGTGCGTCGCTGCTTTCAACGCCATTTGGCTGGCTATCTCCTTCGTGTGCCTGAGCGGCCTGCCGCCTGAACCCCAAGATGACTCCATCTTCCAAGGCCACGGATATTTCAGCCACTGAACCTGATTGGTCACGTGAAAACAAGGCTTGGTGGGTTTGGATGCCCTCGCGATCCTTGTTGGCCAGCCTGCGGGCCTATACGTATTGGCGCGCATCAAGTCAGCCCTGGGCAGGCTTGATGCGCCGCCTAGCTACTGTGCGCCATCGGTTCTGGAGTGCCGTCACCGGAGCGGACATCCCTCTGGGCAGTCAAATTGGTGGCGGTTTACTTTTGCCTCACCCTCAAGGGGTGGTGATTCATCCTGAAGTTGACATTGGCCCGAATTGCCTTATTTTTCAGCAGGTGACCATCGGTGCCAGCAGCCATGGTATTCCTCGCATCGGAGGCCATGTGGATATTGGCGCTGGCGCCAAAATCATCGGGCCCATTCAAGTGGGAGACCATGCACGAATCGGGGTCAATGCCGTGGTGATTCATGACATCCCCCCCGGGGCGACCGTGGTGGCACCTGTGGCCCAAACCCTGTCAGCGTGACCTGCACACAGGCATTGCCGTGATGCTGCGGTCAGCAGGGTATAATAAAAAATGATTCGCCGGTGTAGCTCAGTCGGTAGAGCAGCTCATTCGTAATGAGAAGGTCGCGTGTTCGATTCATGTCTCCGGCACCACACTCTATGGCCTGAAACCCTCAGGCCATTTTTTTCGCCCCTTGTTTCCCCAATCAACATAAGGGCTTGCCTGACCTTGCCCCTATTTTAGAATTTTAATGGTCGAGGATTTTTTATCATTTTTAATGACAACCTCGCCGTTTTTTAAAAAAAT
>JBEIRS010000304.1:0-1891 GCA_040375795.1 Methylibium sp. | reverse complement strand
CTCTGGAAGCGCAGAAAGAAGTTGATTGTCTCGAGGATCAGTTTGGGGCATAAAAATACTCCGATCAAGGCTGATTGATTGAAACGAGACACTGCATTCAGGAGTGCCACGTCACGCGACGACACGCTCAAGATCCTTGCAGTACCGTTTCCAGGTTTGGGGCCCTTAATACAAACGAAAAACAAATTGAGGCGTTTGAGAATACTCAGGCCACCTGAAATGAAATTCAATTAAGGTGCTCGAATGATTTTTGAGCATCCGTTTTAAAGCAGTGCATCAAAATTTTTCTTAAAAACCTGCCTTGATGATTCTTCGGATACTGCGACTATGCGCAGCATGACAAGGTGGGACGCTGCGATGACATCTCTTTCGCAGACGCTGACAGGGTCGGCCAAACATCAATATCAAGGATATTTGCATGAACTCACTATTTTTTCCACTCTCTCGACACCAGCAGCTTTTACACAGCTTGCCTCACACCATGGAGAAAATCCAAAAAGGCGAACTTGATCAAATACCCTCTGGTTTTCTGGCTGACTACTTGGCCTTGCACTGGTTGATCGATCGAGGTCAGGGCCTGCGACTGACTGCGACTGGCGAAGCCACGTGCCAAAAACTGAAACAATTCAAGCTTGGTGTATCGTTACGACACCCTGTTTGGCATGCAACGATTTTTGACCCTAAGAAACCTCTCGAGCAGGCATGAGGGGTTCAGTCACCACCATGCTGCACAGAGGGTCAATCAAGTGCTTGTCTTGCGAGACTTTCGGGTGCGCGCTGATGTGGCCACTTGGGAGGTCTTGGGCCTTGTTGATAAGCGGGGCTTCTTGATACGAGAAGCCGCGGTATCCATCTTGCGGGCATTGTCAGCCGATTTTTTTTGAGCCTTGGTTTGCCAATCTGCCTTGCGCAAGTCTGATAAGGCTTGGGCAGATGACTCGACAGGGTTGAGAAGATCAATATGATCGTCAATTCGCTGGCTTGATGGGGATCGAGCCTTGGGGGCAGAAAACTCTTGCCCCTCAGAAATTAAACGAAAATCAATTTTCCGGCTGTCAAGATCGACGCGAACCACTTGAACTCGAAGACGAGAACCGATGCCATAGCAGACCCCAGAGCGATCTCCGCGCAATGCTTGGCGAACCTCATCAAAACGAAAGTATTCCCCCCCCAATTCGGTCATATGCACCAAGCCCTCAATGTGCAGGCCATCCAGCAAGACAAACAAGCCAAAACCCGTGGCGGCGCTGACCGTTCCCATATACTCCTCGCCAAGATGGTTTTGCATGAATCGACACTTGAGCCAGGCCTCGACATCTCGTGAAGCCTCATCGGCGCGGCGCTCGTTGGTGCTACAGTGAGCGCCCGCAGCCTCCCAAGCCTTGGTCTCGGTCGAGACTTCAACCTCAGTGACGGGCACGTGGCCCTTTTTTCGTGCTTTGGCTCTCTTTTCAGAGGGTGTATGATTGGTTTGTATCGGCATGAGCAAACGATACTGACGCTTTCCGAGCAAAGCCTTGATGATCCGGTGAATCAGCAGGTCAGGATAGCGACGAATGGGGCTGGTAAAGTGAGTATAAGCCGCATAAGCCAAACCAAAATGGCCCGCATTATCAGGGGCATAAATAGCCTGCTGCATTGATCGCAACAACATGCTGTGAATTTGCGCAGCATCTGGCCGCCCCTTGGTGGCCAAAGCAATCGCCTGAAACTCGCTTGGAATCGGGTTCTCCGTGATCCCCAAGCCCAAGCCAAGCGCTTTGAGATAATTGGATAATACGGCCCGCTTTTCGGGTGTGGGGCCCTCATGAACCCGAAACAGTGAAGGGTGTTTATTTTGGGCAATAAAATCCGCTGAGCAAACATTGGCGGCCAGCATCGCCTCTTCAAT
>JBEIRS010000038.1:0-8865 GCA_040375795.1 Methylibium sp. | reverse complement strand
TGATAGGCCAGTGCCTAACGGCATTCTTTGCGGTTTGGACAGTTCATCACGATTGCGAAACCAACCAATTTCAGGCTCGAACAGTCCGGGGAAAACTAAAATCTTTTCTTACGTATAGTATGTTTTTCCACGTAGAGCATCACTTATTTCCTGCCGTTCCAACCTGCAAATTAAAGGTTCTTGCTGAACGGTTAGATATATTTTTACCTGGGGTTGAGTTCAAAAAAGTCATTTAGTTTAAGGACTCACAAAGCCGTTGCTTATCTCATGACACATGATTCGTCGGCACTGCAAAAGGCGCTGATGGGCTCTTTACGGTTGTCACGGTTGGTGACACGTGGCCATTCAAGTTTGCAGGGCCGTCTAAAAACCGCAGTTTAAGGCCGGTAAAGGCAAAAAATCATGGGCAATGGCCTCTTCTGGCAGGCCCCAATGAGGGTCATAGTAGGGCCCAGCAAAGTACAGCCCGGCTGGAGAGAAGGTGGGAGCGGCCCGGCTTCTTTGACGCGATACAAGGACCTCAGTCATCCAATCAATCGGTCGGGAACCTTGGCCAATCATGATCAAGCAACCCATGATATTGCGTACCATGTGGTGTAAAAAAGCGGAGGCGTCAAAGTCAAAGCGCCAGTAAGCTGCCTGCCGACGAATCACGATTTTGCGCATCCATTTGATGGGGGACCGTGCCTGGCATTGTGCCGACCGAAATGCGCTAAAGTCATATTCTCCAATCAAATCATTGGCTGCCGTTTGCATGGCAAGGGCATCTAGAGGGCGAAAAACCCAGCCCACACAGTCACTTTCCAGGGCTGGCCTGACTGCACTTTCACGCAGCAAATAAATGTAGCGCCGCCCATGTGCACTGTAGCGAGCATGAAAATTTTCCGTCACTGGGCGACACCACTGCACCGCAACATCAGGTGGCAGGTAACGGTTCGTGCCACGGATCCAGGAGGTTTCGCTACGGTTCAGGTGGGTGTCAATGTGAACCACTTGGTTTAGCCCATGGACGCCGGCGTCGGTTCGGCCTGCACAAAAAGTGCTCACACGTTGAGCCGCAAAAGCACTGAGGGCATCTTCCAGGTTCCCTTGAACCGTACGTAAGCGCGTTTGACGCTGCCATCCTTGATAACCTGTGCCACGGTAACTAATGCCAAGTGCCAGTCTCATCGAGCAAACTTTGATCAAAACCTTGGCATTGATTCAGCCCGCAAAACGATCAATTCATAGAATCAAGCAAAGCTTGGGCTTTGATTTTCAAAGCACCATCGGCTTGACTGAGAACCTCTTGGAGGAGATCTCGAGCACCTTCCATGTCACCAATCTGCTGAAATTCTTCCGCCAGTTCAAGTTTGCGCATCAGGGGGTCACGCCCATCATCATCGACGGGTGAATCAGCAAAATCTGGATCAGCAGGAACCGTGGGGGCCACATGAATCGAGTTTGTGTCATCCAGGTCGAGTGAAATATCAGGAAGATCAAATTCAGGTGGCTTTGGGTTGACGGCGAGTGAATCTACGGCGATCTCGGGGATGTCAAGATTAAAATCGAGATCCATGCTATCCGTAAGCGTATTTTTGGGTGTTGAACTTGATGGAGTTTCTTTGACCATTAAAACAGGGGTTACAGGCTCTGGCTCAGGTAATGACTGAACTGCGGGTGTAGAAGGTGGCATCAGGTCTGGAAATTCCATATCCAGGACCGCACCAAACTGAGACATGGTGACTTCATCTGCAGAAAAAGCAGGATCTTCCTGTGTCAAAGAGGGTTTGGGAGAACTTGCCCCAGAACGGTAGAGTGGATTGTCTGGGTCAAGTTGAGCCCCCATGTCTTGAGCCTGGGCCCATTCATTGCCTTGCCCTTGGGTGACTTCAAAAAGTTGGGTGGCCGATTGTTCAAAGTTTTTAAGATCGCGTCGTTTGGCATAAACTTCCAAAAGCTTGGTACGAATCGCCAACCGATTGGGGTTGCTGCGAATGGCTTCTTTGAGAATTTCCTCGGCTTGAAGATCTCGACCATAAGCCAGATAAACATCAGCCTCGGCAATCGGATCCACATCACCGATGGCGTCAATCTGGCTCAAAGAGTAGTTCATCGACGATGCTGCACCTGCTTCATTGCGTGTATCTACATGCTCACCACCGCTGCCACCAAAAAAAGAGTCTGGTTGTAAACGGCTTTCCATGAAGGAGGTTTCGGAGCCTTCTTTGCGTCTTCGGCGGCTCAGGCGGAAAATCCCGAACCCCGCCAGTAAGGCCATACAGGCACCCCCGACCACCAAAAGCAGAGAAGTACTGAAAAAGCTGCTCTCAGAATTCGCTGTAGAGACGGCTTCGGGGGCCTGCGGGACTGGTTCTTGGGGGGTTGGAAGTGGTTTATTCACCACAATTCCGAGCCCAGATGAATCAGCAGTGCTCACGCCACTTCCAGATTGAGCCTGCGTAGCGGAAGAAGGCAATTCTGCAGGCCCCTGTGCAACCATGGGTTCAGATGCAACAGGTGCTGAAACTGTGGCCGATGAAGCCTCGGAAGGCTTGGGAGTGCTACTTTTGACAGATTGAATGTCATCGATATTGCGCTGAAGCTCGGCGATTCGTGAATCAACCTCTTGACGCTGACGATCCTTGGCGATTTTTTCCTCAGGGGGAAGGTTTTTGCTTTTCCCTTGGCCGGCCAAACCACCCATCGACAGCTTCAGCTGGTCGGGGTTGTCGGAGTTGACTGATTTGTCCTTGAGCCCAGCAATGACGCTACCTTTGGCACCACGACTGCTGGATTCATTCTTGGATTCAGGCGCAGCAGAAGCCAGGCGCTCAGTGTAGGCACGAAAATCCGCGATCTGAGCTTGAATCACCTCGCGAGCTTGTGCGGGGCTGACCATACTGGCCGCTTTTTCTGCGCTCGGAATACTCAATACGGTCCCAGCCTTGAGCCGATTGATGTTGTTTTCAATGAAAGCCGCAGAATTATTGCGATAAATTGCGACAAGCATTTGATCAAGGGATATGCCCTCGGAGAGATTCCGGGCGGCAATCGTAGAAAGCGTATCACCTGGTTTGACCTGGTATGCAGAATTTTCAGAGCCTCCGGGAGTCGGTTTGCTTGTGACAGTTTTGGGGGGAGGAGCTGGCGGTAAATCAGGATTACTTTTGACTGTGGAGGGGGGCAGCGCCGCTGATTTGATGTCGACAGGGGTGGTTACTTCGGGTTTGGGTGGGGCTGTTTTGTTGGGAGGGTCAATCAAAATCGTATATTCACGCACAAGACGGCCCGTCGCCCAGTTCAATTCAAGGATGAGATCGACAAAAGGCTCTTGAACTGATTTGTCGCTCTTTAAAACGATAAACTGACGATCCCCCCGGCGTTGCACAGAGATTTGTGTCCCAGGGAGCACCGCATGATAGTCAACTCCTGCAGTCCGATAGGCCTCGGGGCTGGCAATTCGAACTTTCAAATTGGACGCTTCTTCAGGAGTGATGGATGAAATATCAATTTCAGCCTTCAGCGATTCACCCAAAGTAGATTGAACTGAGAGGCGCCCAAGCGACAAAGACCACGCTGGATTGGCATGAACAAGCATGGCAGCCATCACCATTGACGGCAGCGCAAGGCGATCAAGTTGAAGTAAATGCTTTTTCAAAACGTCTCCCATCCCGTCAAATATAAATGACTCCTCAAAGAACCCAGACCCCCAAACCAGGCGATGAAAAACACCTTGATGCAGGAGGAATACCGAACACTATCGACATGGCAACCGTTTGAATTTTCAGATCCAATCCGGTCCCCAAGGGTGCTGTTGAGGGCGTTGATAGAGTGATTATCAACTGAAAGTTCCATGGGGCAGGATGATGCCGCATTTTTGACTCATTCCAACAACCTGCCCTGATCCAAATGCAGCAATCGGTCACAGCGCACAGCCAAAGTTTCATCATGCGTGACCAAAATCACAGACATGCCACGCTGCCGGGTGAGCGATAACAACAAATCAAACACTACTTCAGCCGTTTTTCGATCAAGGTTGCCGGTGGGTTCATCGGCCAAGACGCAGGCTGGCTGGCCCGCCAGGGCACGAGCAATAGCCACCCGCTGACGCTCGCCACCTGAGAGCTCGGCAGGCCGATGATGCCATCGATGGCCCAAGCCCACCTGGCCAAGAAGTTCTTGGGCCGTCGCTTGGGCAAGACGGGTGGGTTGGCGGCGTATGCGAAGTGGCATAGCTACGTTGTCTAGTGCAGTAAATTCAGGCAATAAATGATGAAATTGATAAATAAAACCCAAGTACTTGTTACGCCATTGACCCTGTTGTTCAGCATTCATTGTTTGTAAATTCAGTCCAGCCCAAGAAATAACTCCATCGCTCGGGCTGTCCAAGCCCCCCAGAATATGCAAAAGCGTGCTTTTCCCTGAGCCAGACGCACCCACAATGGCGACTGTTTCGCCAGCTCGCACGTCTAAATTGACTTCATGCAAAACCGTCACATCCAGGCTTGCTTCAGTAAATCGTTTTGATACCTTTTGGGCCGACAGCACCACTGTGCAGGAAAACTCATTCATAGCGCAGCGCCTCCGCAGGATGAACCCGACTGGCCCGCCAACTGGGGTACAAGGTGGCCAAAAAAGCCAAAATCAAAGAAATGAGTACAATCGGGATAATGTCTGTACTTTGGGGGTCACTGGGCATGCGTGTGATGAGGTAAATTCCGGGGTCCAAAAAGACCACGCCAAATAACTTTTCAATGCCCCCCACAAGAGCCTGAACATTGAAGGCCACCAGCAAACCCAAACACACTCCTGCCAGAGTACCCGCCACCCCTGATGTGGCTCCCTGAACCATAAAAATAGCCATGACCGAGCGAGGGCTGGCCCCTAGGGTACGCAATATGGCAATATCAGCACGCTTGTCGGTGACGGTCATGACCAAGGTCGAGACCAAATTGAAACTGGCAACCGCCACAATCAGGGTCAAGATGATCGCCATGAGACGCTTTTCAATTTGAACCGCCGAAAACCACTGGCGATTGGTACGGGTCCAGTCACGTACTTCAGCTTGGGGGCCCAGGCTGGATTGAAGGTTTCTTGACACTTGAGGCGCGCGATGAAGGTCATTTAATTTGAGTTGCACCCCGCTCACTCCATCAACCCGGAAAAATTTGGCCGCGTCATCAAGGTGAACCAGAGCCAGGGCACTGTCATACTGGTAGTGGCCTGAGTTAAAGGTTCCTGTCACCTTGAATTGCTTGAGGCGCGGCACCACTCCGGCGGGGGTGAACTGCCCACTGGGTGCGAGCAGAGTGACTTTTTCACCGATCTCGACATGAATCTGGCGGGCCAATTCATGGCCCAGCACAATGCCCCATTCACCTGGCCCCAAGCGAGCCAAACTGCCGTGCTTCACTTGGGCTGCCAAATCGGTGACGTGGGTCTCGCGCTCAGGGTCAATGCCACGAATCATCACCCCCAATACATCATCACCACGGGAGATCAAGGCTTGTGTCGAGATAAAAGGGGCCCAGGCCAGCACCTCGGGGTGCTCTTGAACCATTTTCCCTATGACAGCGGCCTCTTGCAAAGGGGCCCCGTAGGGGCCGACAATTTCAAGGTGAGCCACCACGGAAAGCATCCGGTCGCGAACTTCTTTTTGGAACCCATTCATGACCGACAAGACGATAATCAAGGCCGCTACGCCGAGCGCAATGCCTAACATCGAGATGCCAGAAATAAAGGATATAAACCCATTTCGGCGCCCCACCCGCCCAGAGCGGGTGTAACGCCAACCGATTTCAATTTCAAAAGGCCAGTTCATCGGGCTAGCATGCTACAGGATAAGTTCAGATCATTCGGTATTTATACGGCAATTTTCTTTTATGCCTGCTCACACTCACCTGATTATTTCTTTTGCAAACAACCCCTCTGAGGAGGCTGCAACGGCCCTGAAAGGCTTGCATTTGCTGCATTTGAGCCGTTTGCTGCGTGATTGGAGCGCAAGCAAGCCAGACATCGCCGATGAGGAGACCCTGTCGCCTCCCCATGAACGCGCTTTGGCTCAAGCCTGGGGCTGGACGGGGGCGCCAGGCACGTGGCCCTTTGCAGCCCATGCGGCCCACCAAGACCACATTGAGGTCACAGACAGAGCCTGGGGCCTGATGACCCCGGCACACTGGCACCTTGCACGAGATCATGCCATCTTGCTCGACCCTGATGAATTGAAGCTGGATGACCTTGAATCACGCGCTTTTTTTGAACTGGTTCGTGAACTTTTTGAAAGTGAAGGTTTCGTGGTCGCCTTTGGTGGGGCCATGCGTTGGTATCTTGCTCACGAAAGCCTGCATCAATTTCCCTGCGCCAGTATGGATCGTGCGATTGGTCGGCCTGTCGATCTTTGGCAACTTTCCAGCCCTCCCGCCCGGTTGATCCGCAGGCTACAAAATGAGGTGCAAATGCTGCTGTATCGCAGCCCCCTGAATGAATCCCGGGAGGCTCGCGGTGAGCTTGCTGTCAACAGCTTCTGGCTGAGTGGTTGTGGGCGCTATCAGCCCTGCATTTCAACTTCAGTGCAATACATTGACGCCTTGCGAAAACCTGCTTTGCAACAAAATTGGCCAGCCTGGTGCGTCGCCTGGCAAGATCTTGATGCCAGCCTGTTGCGCGAGTTCTCATTGCAGGCCGATGCCACCTTGACCCTCTGCGGTGAACGTGGATCACGTTCTTTTCAGCCCCAAGGTTCGACGTTTTGGCAACGTTATGCCTCATGGCTGCGTCGGCCTTTGTCTCCATATCAAATTCTCGAAGGTCTCTGATGAACACCCCCACCATTATTCGCCGTGACACCCCTCCACGGGTCGTTTGGGCACTGGAGCAAGCAGGGATTGGCCCTTTATTGGCTCGGCTCTTTGCCGCCCGGGGCGTTCGCCATCCTGACGAACTGGACGACGGCTTAAGCCGGTTACTCCCCCCTCAAACATTGCTCGGAGCATCACAGGCGGCGCAATTATTGGCCAATGCTTTGCAAGCACAAGAGCGCATTTGTGTGATTGGCGACTATGACTGTGACGGTGCCACGGCCTGTGCGGTAGCGCTTCGCGGGCTGAGCCTTTTGGGCGCGCACCCAGAGATGTTGAGCTATCTTGTTCCAGACCGTGCCATTCATGGCTATGGCCTCTCACCCACAATTGTTGATTTGGCTCAAGAAAAAAAACCTCGTTGGCTTTTAACGGTGGACAATGGCATCGCCAGCCTAGAAGGAGTGGCGCATGCAAAATCCCAAGGTCTGGGGGTGATCGTGACAGATCACCACCTGCCAGCCCTTGACAATGGCCGTGCGATGCTTCCCGAGGCCGACGTGATTGTCAACCCCAACCAGCCAGGCTGCCCCTTTGAGAGTAAAAATTTGGCCGGTGTGGGGGTCATGTTTTATGTGCTTTTGGCCTTGCGCATGGAGTTGCGTGAGCGCGGCATCTTCGATGTCGCCAGTCAGCCCCGTCTTGACACGCTCCTGGATTTGGTGGCGTTGGGCACGGTGGCCGATGTCGTGAAACTAGATGCCAACAATCGGCGCATTGTTTCGCAGGGTCTGCGGCGCATTCGGCAAGGCCAGATGCATCCTGGTGTGGCGGCTCTTTTTGAAGTGGCTGGGCGCCACCCCGAGCAAGCCAGCACCTTTGATTTTGGCTTTGCTTTAGGCCCACGCATCAATGCGGCTGGCCGATTGGCCGACATGACTTTAGGTATTGAGTGCCTGCTGGCCCATGCGCCTTCTAAAGCCCTCGAGTTGGCGCGAACACTGGATGAATTCAATCGTGAGCGTCGAGAGGTCGAGGCCGGGATGCGAGAGCAGGCTGAAGCCTCTCTCGCAGTCACTGGGCTGATGGAAGACCCTTCTAAAAAAACAATCATCCCCAGCGCCATTGCAATTTTTAAGCCTGATTTTCACGAGGGGGTGGTTGGCATTGTCGCCTCTCGAATCAAAGAGCGCCTACACCGGCCGACCTTTGTGTTTGCTCAGGGGCATGATGGCTTGCTTAAAGGCTCGGGCCGCTCGATTGCTGGTTTTCACTTGCGAGACGCCCTCGACCTGATCAGTAAACGATATCCGGGGGTATTGCGTAAATTTGGCGGGCACGCTATGGCCGCCGGTTGCACCTTGGGACCTGATGCTTTTGCAAGCTTCGAGGCCGCTTTTCAGGAGGTCGCGCAAGAATGGTTGTTACCCAGTGATTTGGCACGCCAACTTTGGAGCGATGGGCCCCTTGGCCCCGAGCACTTCAATAGTGCCACCATTGAAGCACTTGACGCACAGGTTTGGGGGCAAGCCTTTGAGCCCCCACTGTTCAGCGACGAGGTGGAGATTTTAAGTCGCCGCATTTTGAAAGAGCGACACACCAAGCTTACCGTTCGTCATGCTGGCGTGCTGCGCGAGGCCATGTGGTTTTATCACACCGAGCCTGTCCCAGACAAAGCCATTTTGGCCTACCGACTTCAAATGAATGAATACAAAGGGCAGCAACAGGTGCAAATGCTGGTAGAGGCCATCAACCCCGTCAGCGTCAGCGGCTATTAATTCGGCCCTGCAAAATTTAATGACGTCGTCATTGCCGCGCAGGCGGGAATCGATCGAGCACTTGCTGGCGCTGACTGGATTCTGCGACTGACTCACGGAATAACGAGGGTGGGCGGGGGTGAGGGCCAGGGTGAGGGGGTGGTGGAATTGAGTTTTTTCAGGGCTGGCTAATTATTATCCTTTGGAATGTTTATCCACGCTGGCGGGGTCCATTCCGTGGGCAAAGCTTGATTTTTCTCTATTGAATCAAAATTCCAAAATTTTGGACTTGTTATTTTACCTCCTGCGAGCTGAACCAATATTTCATC
>JBEIRS010000145.1:0-4264 GCA_040375795.1 Methylibium sp. | reverse complement strand
TTTGATCAACTGAGAATCCGATTCTTTTTTATCATTCTTCGCATCATAGTTTTCCAGAAGTTGATTTTTTTCTTTCTTTATTTGATCTATCAATTGAACAACATCCTTCTTTGATAAAGGGATTGTTGTTGTAAAAGAAATAAATGGTCCAGAATAAACATCATTTTCTGGATTGAGCGGGAAATGATAAGTAAAATTGTTATTTTGAGGGTTGAGTGGGTTTATTTGCAATAAATTCATCGTGCCACCAGGGAGCATTAAACGCTTTCTGGCTTCATCGTCTGGATTATTTTTAGTTACCCAAAATGAACTTGTTTTACTCATTTTCTACTCCAAAGAAAAAATATGCCCCATTCGGCAACTTAAGAGGGGCCTATGTTGGCTATCTCAAAATGATGGGCTGGCAAAATCTAAGAAAAAATTTCGCAGACATCTTGTTATCAAGGATAAGCTCTGCAAAACCCCCTTGTGGTGATTGCATGTTTTTCTAGCCAAGGTCTTCTGCATTGGCTTTTTGGACTGTGGCACCCGCCACAAGCGGCAAAGTACCTTTTGCATACCCCACCCAGGAAAGGCACACTGAACCACGATGGCTTTTGTAAAGCTTCTCAAAGACAGCTTATTGCTCGAACAAAATCAATGTAGTTGTAAAATTTTTCACAATCAATAGGGAAAGTATCTATTTTTTTGTTGATAAAATATGCTTATTGTTTAGGATCTGCACAAATCAAAAATAATATTATGAATCAATGTTTGCCAATGGCTTTGTGCGACAAAGCTGTCTCAAGACAGTCAGCATGCACGGACGCCAATTTGCCACCCGTAAATAAGCCGTGCAGGCCGCGATAAATTGGATCGTTTATTTACCATCACAGCAGGCTACATGCTTCACTGGGCTACGTCAGCCCGATGCCATTTGACCCCCCTGGTTCATGGCACAGCGTAAAAAAGCCGCATCAATCTCGGGCTGGCAACAACGGTGAATAAGGGCAAGGTCACTTTACCTTTGCAACATTGATCAAATTCAAAGTCTGTTTTCACGAGTTTTCAAGCGGGTAAGTGCCTCGATGTCGTAGAAAAATCATGTCTCGTCCTTGCTTTCTTGGATAATCGAGAGGTTATCTGGATGCATCATGAGTCTTTCAAAAAACAATGAATCATCAATGGGTCGCCACACGCTGGTCTTGACTCGTGTAAGCTGGGCTTCAAAATTCAAGAAGCTTTTCCTTTGGTCTTTCGGGCTGATGTTTGCCGGGCTGGTCTTTGGCGCCCTTGCGCTTTTTCTTGCTTTGGCCACGGCCCATCGCAACCTCCCGGATATCGAAGGGCTCAGTAACTATCGCCCCAAGCTCCCGATGCGCATTTATTCAAGTGACCATGTGTTGCTGGGCGAATACGGTGAGGAGCGACGGGTTTTCACCCCGGTGGCGCAGATACCCCAGGTGATGAAAGATGCGGTGCTGGCCATTGAAGATGCTCGTTTTTATCAGCATGGCGGTGTTGATTACATTGGCATTGCTCGGGCTGGCTTGGCAAATTTTGGTGAAGCCCGAAGCCAGGGGGCTTCGACCATCACGATGCAACTGGCCCGAAACTTTTATCTTTCCACAGAAAAAACCTTGGTTCGAAAAATTTATGAAATTTTGCTCGCACTCAAGATTGAACAACAACTGAGCAAAGATCAAATTCTTGAGCTTTACATGAATCAGATTTTTCTCGGAAAGCATGCCTACGGTTTTGCGGCTGCCTGTGAAATTTACTTTGGTAAACCTTTGAAAGAAATTACCATTGCCGAGGCTGCCATGCTGGCGGGCTTGCCTAAAGCCCCTTCAGCTTACAACCCTTTTGTCAACCCTAACCGAGCCACCAGGCGCCAGCTTTATATCATTGACCGTATGCTGGAGAATGGCTTCATTACCCCTGCACAGAGGCTTGAAGCGAGATCGCAGCAGTTAAAGTACCGAGACAATTCAGACATGCCAAGCCATTCTGAGTACATTACAGAAACTGCTCGTCAGCTGATTTTTAATCAATATGGGGAAGCCGCCTATTCACGTGGTCTGAATGTCTACCTGACCGTTGATTCGGTTCATCAGAAGGCAGCTTATCGAGCCCTTCGACGGGGTATCATGGACTATGAGCGTAGGCAGGCCTACCGAGGCCCAGAAGGTTTTATTGAGATTCCCAAAGACCCCAAAGATTGGGATGCCAGAATCGGCGAGGCTCTTAGTGATCACCCTGATAATGATGAACTGAAGGCCGGTGTGGTGGTTGAGGTGTCGTCGCGCAAGGTGGTCGTTATCTTGCAAAGTGGCGAGTCGATCAACGTCACTGGAGACGGCCTGCGTGCGGTATCTTCAAGTTTGTCAAACAAGGTCAAGCCCAATTTACAGATTCGAGTTGGCTCAGTGATTCGTGTCATACGCACCCCCAAAGAATGGGCCATCACGCAGCAACCCGAGGTTGAAGGGGCTTTTGTGGCAATTGATCCACAATCTGGATCTATTCGTGCCCTGGTCGGGGGCTTTGATTATGCAAAAAGCAAATTCAATCATGTGACTCAGGCTTGGAGGCAGCCAGGCTCCAGCTTCAAACCGTTTATTTATTCTGCTGCCTTGGAGAAAGGGTTTACCCCTTCCACACTGGTCAACGACTCCCCTCTATTTTTTGGTCCCGAGGTTACTGGCGGGCGGCCCTGGGAGCCAAAAAACTACGATGGAACGTTTGATGGCCCCATGACAATTCGGCGTGCGTTGGCAAAATCAAAGAATATGGTCTCGATCCGATTGCTCAATTCGATCGGCCCAAGCTATGCCCAAACTTGGATTGGTCGTTTTGGCTTTGAGCCTGACAAGCACCCTGCTTACCTCACCATGGCTTTGGGGGCGGGCTCAGTCACGCCGCTGCAATTGGCCACTGGCTATGCCGTATTCGCAAACGGAGGTTACCACCTTCAGCCTCAATTGATTGCTCGTATTACCGATTCAAAGGGGCGTATTTTGAATGAATTTCATGTCCCAGCATTGGACGAATCAATGCGTACCCTGGATGCTAGAAACGCGTTTTTGATGAACAACCTTTTGCAAGAAGTGACGCGCTCGGGGACAGCGGCACGCGCTTCGACTGCACTGAAAAGAACGGATCTTTACGGCAAAACAGGAACCACCAATGACTCTATGGATGCCTGGTTTGCAGGGTATCAGCCCTCTTTGGTGGCAGTGGCCTGGGTGGGTTATGACACGCCACGTAAATTGGGAGATCGAGAAACTGGCGGAGGCTTGGCCTTGCCGATCTGGATTGATTTTATGTCAATTGCCCTGAAAGGAGTTCCTGTGGCCGAAGCACGGCCCCCTGAGGGCGTTTTAAATATCCATGGGGAATGGTTTTTTGAAGAATTTACAAAAAACCAAGGGGTTAAAAGCCTTGGACTGGAGGATCCTCTTGAGCAGTCCATGCCTCCACCTGCCGCAGAGGATGAACGACGCAGCATCCTGGATCTTTTCTCTCGCTGAACACTTTCGCCTTGCCTGAGTGTCAGGCTGGGTCTGAAAGCGCCAAGCATCCGGGGGGGCTGATTGTCGGTTTTTATTGATCTGATCATAAACAGTTGGTTGCCAGAGCCATAGGATGTCAAGATGCCCTGCAAACCCCCCTCGGAGTGATCTCCTTTTTCGATAGGAGGTCCGTGTCATAAAAAAGGGTCGCAATGAGCGACCCTTTTCAAAGCAAAATGAAAGCTCAGAAGAACATTACATGTCCATTCCCATGCCACCCATGCCACCACCCATACCAGGGCCACCGGCTGCGGGAGGCTCATCCTTGGGGGCTTCAGAGATCATGCACTCGGTGGTTAACATCAATGAGGCCACTGACGCAGCATTTTGCAGAGCCGTACGAGTGACCTTGGTTGGATCCAAGATACCCATCTCGATCATGTCACCGTAGGTTCCATTGGCGGCATTGTAGCCATAGTTACCCTTGCCAGCCAAGACAGCATTGACGACCACGCTGGGTTCATCACCGGCATTTTGGGTAATGATTCTGATAGGCTCTTCAATGGCACGCAGAACCAACTTGATGCCAGCTTCTTGGTCAGCATTGTCCCCCTTAATCACACCGGAGGCTTGCTTGGCGCGCAGCAAAGCCACACCACCACCTGTTCCGACACTGCCAGAGATTGACATGCAGGCATGGGGATGCTCATGTTGCAGATGGTCCAGCTCAGGATGTTTAGGATGTAATCCTGGTGAGTCTGAACGGTACA
>JBEIRS010000001.1:0-26651 GCA_040375795.1 Methylibium sp. | reverse complement strand
TGGCTGGCCCGGGTGGGGTGCGGGTCAACAAGGCTGGCTGCCTGGATCGCTGTGCTGGAGGGCCTGTGGCGGTGGTGTACCCCGAGGGGGTCTGGTATACCTTCCTGGATGAGTCTGACATCGATGAAATCATTGATTCCCACCTCAAAGAAGGGACAGTGGTTGAGCGGCTGGTGTTGCCCACCGAGGTGGGGCGTTAAATAAGGGGGTGGTGGCAGCATGAATTCTCAAACTCTTCAGCACACCATCATGGGCCCTGCGGGCCTCTTGGAGTGTGCCCTCGATACCCCTTCAGAAGGGGCATACCGTGGCGTGGCTGTGTTGTGCCATCCGCACCCACAACACGGCGGAACCATGCACAACAAAGTGGTTCAAACCCTGGCGAGGGTTTTTTTGCAGTGGGGGTGGCGGGCGGTGCGCTTTAATTACCGTGGGGTAGGGGCTTCTGAGGGGGTCTGGGACGAGGGTCGCGGCGAGGTCGATGACGCCCTCGCCACCATTCAAGCGTTTCGCAGTGCCACGCTTCCCCTGATGTTGGGTGGGTTTTCATTTGGTGCTTATGTGGCGGCTGAGGCTGCTGCGCGTTTGCCTGAAGCACAAAAGCCCTTGCGTATGGTGTTGGTGGGCCCCTCAACCCAGCGGCAGCGCATGGCTGATGTGCCTGGCCATACCGTGGTGATTCACGGTGAAGCTGATGAGGTGGTTCCTTTGTCAGCCACCCTGGATTGGGCCAGGCCCCAGCACTTGCCCGTGATTGTCTTTCCAGGGGTGGGTCATTTCTTTCATGGTCAACTGGGCTTACTGAAAAACGTGGTTTTACAGCAATTGAAGTCTTCTGAAGGCCTGATCTGATCAACATGGCACTGTTGCCAAGATCAGCAGGGCTTCTCTTTTCAAAGAAATGGTTCTCATGAAACGATTTTTTGCCACAATATGTCTTTTTTGGGGGGTCAGTGCCGCTTCGGCGCTGGCGCCCCAAGCTCCCGAGGTGGCTGCGGGTGCTTTTGTTTTGGTGGATATGAGCAGCAATCAGATTTTGGCTGAGCGCAATGCCGATGCCCCCTCCGACCCGGCCTCGTTGACCAAATTGATGACTGCTTACGTGGTATTTAACGCCATTCGTGAAAAACGTCTCACCCTGGAGCAGACCGTGGCGGTTTCAAAACTGGCCTGGGATGAGCGTAAGGCAGGGGGGTCTTTGATGTTCATTGACACCACCATGATGCCCAAAGTACAGGAGCTGCTTTATGGCATGATTGTCCAGAGCGGCAATGATGCTTCGGTGGCTTTGGCCGAAGCGGTCGGTGGAACCGTAGCCCAATTTGTGGCCATGATGAACCGCCAAGCTCAGGCTTTCGGGCTTAAAAATACGAATTTTAAAAATGTGACTGGTTTGACTGAGCCAGGGCACACCAGCACAGCGCGCGACCTTTCCGTGATTGCTGCCCGCATCATTCGTGATTTTCCTGAGTTTTACTCTTATTACTCAACCAAAGAATATAAATACAACAACATTACCCAGCCCAATCGCAATCTCTTGTTGCGCCGTGACCCCACAATTGATGGCATGAAGACTGGCTACACCGAAGCGGCTGGTTATTGCCTGATTGCCAGTGCTCAGCGTGATGTCCCGGGCGGAAAGCGTCGCCTATTGAGTGTGGTGCTCAAAACCGCATCAATGGAAGCTCGGGCCGGGGAGAGTCAAAAATTATTGAACTGGGGTTTTCAAGCATTTGACCTCATCACTTTGCTCGATCCAAGCAAAGCCCTGGTCACCCCAGAAATCTGGAAAGGCACGGTCAAGAGTGTGAACCTCGCGCCAGCCCGATCAGTTTTTTTGAGTGTTCCACGCGGGGACAGTGGCAAATTGAAAACCCATCTTGAGCGCACCGACCCCCTGGTGGCTCCTTTGAGCAAAGGGCAGGCGGTGGGCTCCGTGAAGGTTAGCAATGAAGAGGGTGTGGTGGTGGCGCAAGTGCCTTTGCTGGTGATGGAGCCTGTGGACGAGGCCAGTTGGTTCGGGCGTGCCTGGGATGCCATGAGGTTGTGGATCAAATAGCGCGTACAGGCATGGCCATGAACAATCCCCCCGCTGATTCATCATTGATCACTTACCCCTGCCAGTTTCCGATCAAAGTCATGGGGCTGAATGTCGATGGTTTTACTGATGCCGTGATCCGCATGGCCTTGCAATTTGACCCGGGTCTAGGGCCCCATGCCATCCAGACTCGGGCCAGTTCGGCTCATACATATTTGGCGGTGACCCTCACCATCACCGCCACCAGCCGCTCCCAGCTTGATGAACTGTACCGTACTTTGAGCACCCATCCTTTGGTTAAAATGGTGCTTTGATGGGGGCAAAAGTTTTTTATGGCTTTGGCTTGGCACGGGCTGGTGGCGTTTTTAGATCAAGGCTTTTCTTTTGCAAGGATGAGTGTCTAGTGTTTAGCTTCATACGTCTTGCAACATTCGAGCGGCCTGGCGCCCCGGGCGTGGCGTTGCCAATCCGCGCGCTGTCGCCAGGCTGATGCAACGAGACACTCGCATGAGCCCGCCTCACTCAGCGCCAGCCATGGTGCGGTTTCTGGGTCGGCTGGATTACCTCCCGACCGTGCAAGCCATGCAAGCATTCACGCAGGAGCGTCAAGCCCATACCCCTGATGAAATTTGGCTTTGTGAGCATTTTCCCGTTTTCACGCAAGGGGTGGCCGGAGATGATCGCCATCTTCTCAAGCCGGGTGACATTCCCGTGGTATCCACCAACCGGGGGGGGCAAGTGACTTATCACGGCCCTGGCCAAGTGGTGGCTTACCCGTTGATTCATCTTCGGCGCCTGGGTATTTTTGTCAAAGAGTACGTTTACCGCCTGGAGCACTGTCTTCTCAAAACGCTTGAACATGTGGGTGTCACCGGGCACCGGGTGCCAGGGGCGCCAGGTATCTATGTGCGGCTGGATGACCCCTTCAGTCACACTCCCTTGTTGGCTCAGGAGCCCAGGTACCGTGAAGGCGTCAAGGGGGGTGATGTCAGCATTTTTGAGGGGCTTGGAAAAATTGCGGCCTTAGGCATCAAGGTCAGCCGTCACTGCACTTACCATGGCGTGGCGCTCAACATTGCCATGGATCTCGCCCCCTTTTCACAGATTAACCCTTGTGGTTATGTGGGTTTGAAAACAGTTGACTTGGCTACACTGGGCATTGAAATCCAACCCGCTGAGGCTGCGACTTATCTGGCGGAAAAGCTGGCCTCCCACTTGAGCCCCTGACGTTTTCAGAGGGGCATTTTTTCAGAAAGTTTTTCATGGCAACCCATCATGTGATCCGCGAAGCCCAGGATGCTGAGTCCTATGATGCCTCTGCGAAGCAAAAATCTCAGGCAAAGACTGCCCGCATCCCTATCAAAATCATTCCTGCAGAAACCTTGAAAAAGCCTGACTGGATTCGCGTGAAGGCGGGGTCTCCAAGCACCCGCTTTTATGAAATCAAGCAGATTTTGCGTGAACACCACTTGCACACGGTCTGTGAAGAAGCCTCATACCCCAATATCGGCGAATGCTTTGGTCAAGGCACAGCCACCTTCATGATCATGGGTGATAAATGCACCCGCCGTTGTCCATTTTGTGATGTGGGTCATGGCCGTCCCGACCCCCTCGACGAACGCGAGCCCGCCAACCTCGCCAAAACCATCGCGGCCTTGCAGCTCAAGTATGTGGTGATCACCAGTGTTGATCGCGATGACCTCAAAGACGGTGGGGCTGCTCATTTCAAAGCTTGCATTGAGGAGGTCCGTGCACAAAGCCCGGCAACCCGTATTGAAATCCTGACCCCCGACTTTCGGGGCCGGATCGACCGTGCCTTAGAGATCCTTCAGTCAGCGCCTCCGGATGTGATGAATCACAACCTTGAAACCGTGCCACGTTTATACAAAGAGGTTCGACCTGGCTCTGATTATGCTTTCAGTTTGAATTTGCTGAAGCGCTTCAAAGAGTATGCCCCTCACGTGCCGACCAAAAGTGGGATCATGGTCGGCTTGGGAGAAACCGATGAAGAAATTTTGCAAGTCATGCAAGAGATGCGAGATCATGACATTGAGATGCTGACCCTTGGCCAGTATTTGGCGCCAAGTGCGCACCATTTGCCCGTGCGTCGTTACGTTGACCCCGACACATTCAAAATGTTCGAGGCCAAGGCCTACCACATGGGCTTTACTCACGCTGCGGTCGGGCCGATGGTGCGATCCAGTTACCATGCGGATCAGCAAGCCCATGCCGCAGGCTTGCGCTGAAAGCCCCACAAGCCAGTCAAGACCATCGTCACCCATTTTATGGGGTTACGTCCTCAGTTGTCGACTTAGGCAATTGCTGATAGAAATATTAAAGTGAGTCACGCGTGCGTCCCTAAAAATTACTTGCCAAAATCTTTGCCGCGATATTGTTTATCGCCGCACTAAACTGTAGGTGGCCGTGAACCGCCCGCCGAATTACCCAGACTTGCCAAACATCATAATTGAAGCGTTTTCGTCATGTTACGTGCGAATGCGTTAAGCGACGCTTTACGGTCTGCATTTGTCGCATAAATGCGTTTTCTTGCCCTGCTGGTTTTTTCTAAACTCAATATGTTGCATAAAGAACTGTGCTGTTCCAAATTTTCAAATTTGGACAAAAGAAGGTATTTTGTCCATTAAACGGTCGTTTTCTGGACAGTCTGAAAAATTGCATTTTTCATGCTTTTAGCTCTGGTAATCTGTTAATATAGCCGTCAATTTTTCTATGTTCTGGTACTGTTCATGAATCAACGCATTGGGTATGCCCGTGTTTCAACGGATGATCAGCTCCTTGATTTACAGCGTGATGCGCTGACGCAGGCCGGGTGCAGTTTGATCTACGAGGAGTCGGCCAGCGGCAAGACTGCTATCCGCCCCGAGCTTGAGCAATGCCGCAAGGCGTTACGGGCAGGTGACACCCTGGTAGTGTGGCGGCTCGACAGGTTAGGCCGTTCTTTGTCTGACCTGGTGCAGATCGTGACCGAGTTAGAGCAGGCTGGTATCGGTTTTGAAAGCTTGACGGAAAAAATCGATACCGGCAATGCAACGGGGAAGCTGGTGTTTCACATGTTCGCGGCATTGGCGGAGTTTGAGCGCAATCTGATTCGAGAACGCACACAGGCCGGGCTTGTTGCTGCACGCGCACGGGGGCGAACTGGAGGCAGGAAGCCAAAGATTGGTGATAAGGAGCGTCGGGAGATTCAAGCACTCTACGACGCGAAGACAGTCCCAGTGACGGACATAGCAAAACGCTACGGCGTGTCACGCACAACGCTTTATAAAAACCTTGACGGAGCACATGTTTCGTCAAGGTAATTAAGAAAACCAGGCGGCAAGTGCAACGGCTGTAACCGCTGCGCTTGCCTAACCACAACCAGCCTATTAAGGAGGCAAGCTATGGCTACGAGCACTTTACATGACCCAACAAGAAGATCCAGATCTCACTGCAAGCGAGGTCAAAGAGCAAGATATCGAAATAGTCGAGGACGTAGCGCTGCGGCCTGGCTCCAATGCTGACCATCCTGCCGATATTGAGCGGTATATCAGCGCTGAAGTTAGGGCGCTTTATGACGTGTACAGCTACCGCCACGCTGCTGCAATTCTCGCTAATTCTTTCCCTGAAGAATTAAAGGAAATTGAGCGTGCTTTGCTTGAATTCCGAATTACCGTGCGGGATATTGGTACGCCCGGAGGCAATGAGTCCGATATGCCAAAGAAATTTTCTCGCACATTGCGTCCTGCTGGCTGGGTTGAGACTCGTATCCAAGGCGATTTACTTGTGCGGATGCAAGAGTACGACGAACTATTTCCAGCAGAGGGGAAAGTAAAAAAAGTGAAGCGTTCAGAGAGTACGCCCCGCATTATCGAGAATTTTATTGACGGCCACAAGATTGATTATGTGAAAGGGCGTGTGGCTTTTGACTTGGAATGGAACTCGAAGGATCAAACCTTCGACCGTGATCTCTATGCCCTTCGTGCTTTCCATGATTGTGGTCTTATCAGCGCGGGTGTCATGGTGACGCGTAGCGCGAGTTTGAATGCGGTCTTTGAAGTTGTGCCACAACTGGATAGATCCGGTAATCCCGTTGGAAAGAGCGTGAGAGCGAAATATGGAGCGAGCACTACATGGATGGGAAAGCTACTTTACCGGCTTAACGCCGGAAGGCATGGCGGCTGTCCTGTGTTGGTGTTCGGAATTACTCCGAAATTGATTACAGATTGGAAATCACCATCATGACAAAACAAAAAGCAGATGCTGCCCCTGATGCAGCGCGTGAATTATTGACCGCGCATAGCGGACAGCGTTTTTCAACAATTCTTGCTGACCCGCCGTGGCAATTTCAAAATCGTACAGGCAAGGTAGCCCCGGAGCACAAGCGCCTTTCACGCTATGACACGATGCAGCTTGAAGATATTATGGCCTTGCCAGTGGAACAACTTGCCGAGGACACAGCACACTTATACCTCTGGGTTCCTAATGCGCTATTGCCTGACGGATTGCGTGTAATGGAGGCTTGGGGGTTCCAATACAAGAGCAATTTAGTGTGGCACAAGATCCGCAAAGATGGAGGCCCAGACGGGCGCGGTGTGGGTTTCTATTTTCGCAATGTCACCGAGCTAATTTTGTTTGGTGTGAGAGGTAAGAATGCTCGTACCCTTGATCCAGGTCGAAGCCAGGTCAATTTCTTGGCAACGCGGAAGCGGGAGCATTCTCGTAAGCCGGATGAGTTTTACGAGATAGTCGAATCATGCAGTCCTGGCCCTTATCTGGAAATGTTCGCCCGTGGTGCTCGTCCAGGCTGGCAGGTATGGGGTGATCAGTCTGAAGAATATTACCCAGACTGGCCGACTTACAGCAACCACTCTCAAACTGAGCGAATCAACGGCCATACAACTGAGCTGGTTGTGGCAGCTAAGTAGGTGGAGCTAAACCCCATTATGTGTAAGCAGTGCGCAAAAAGTTTGATCAATGAAGGCCGAAAACAGCACAGGCGGATGAGCATTCAGATGGGGTTTGTGAGGCTGTGCCTTCAGGGTCAGAAGGGGGAGTGGCCGCTGAGATGACCGGAGCGAGTGTAAAGATGCGATCAATCGAAATTTGTGCACTCAAGACGGATCGGATGGTATGGGCTCGTTCTTGGGCCAACTCCTGCCATTCGGCCTCACTGGGGTTGATGGCAGCCAACAACAGTGTTTCCATTTCTGTGACAGAAATTACTTTTCGCAGGCCCAGGGCATTGCGGGGTGGCTGGATGATGGGCGTGTTGTCATAAAGCCGCTGAATCCAGAAGGTGTAATCTTTTTCGCTCCAGTGGCGCGGGTTGGGGTCAAAGGGGTCGGATGTGGCGCCATCTTGATGGCGTGCCGCCAGAAGCCGCTCCATGAGCTGGACTTTGCGCCATTCACCGAGCTCAAGGTCGGTGTGGATATGAACAGCCACGTCGAGCTTGAGTGCGGGCCGGTCTTTCAATGATTGGGCCAGTTTTTCCAGCCGGGGCAGAGCTTCGGGTGACAATTCAGCCGTGCCAGGAATAAATTCGGCACTACTGAAATCACCTGTCCCCGTGCCGAAGATCGAGGCTAAAAAAGTAAAGGGAGACGCAATGGCTTTTTTGACAAGGTTAAAAAGTGCTTTGCCGACCACGGATCCCACTGAAAATTGAGGGTCATTCAAGGAACCTGAAATAGGTAAATGAAGCTTGATTTCGCCTCGGCTGTTTTTGAGAAGGGCAACAGCAAACAGTACGGGAAGCTGAGTGGCTTTGGGGCTCTCGATGCGTTCACCAAACGTGAGCTGGTCAAGAAAAATGGAGTTTTGAGCTTCAAGCCGACCCTGCTCAATGCGGTAGTTGACTTCCATTGAAAGCTTGCCACGAACAATCGGGTACCCTGCATATTTGGCAGAATAAGGCGAGAGGGTCGGGAGGTCAATGCCGCGTGCTTTGGCCGTAAGATCGAGAAATAGCGAGTCACCGAAAGGGTCTATTTTTCCTTCGGCCAGCAACGGGGCATCGCCTTCAATGCGGCCTTGAAGCTGAAGTTGCGCTGGGGGCCCTGCCATCGATAATGAGGAGAGGGTGGCGTTGAGATCCGTGATGGTGGTGTGGTAATGAGGTTGGATGTAGCGATCCGTGAAATTCAGTCTGCCCCCTGAAATACCAATGCCGCCAATGGCCCACGGGGGCCATATGAACGAGGCTTGGGCGTCTGGGGCTGAGCGCCTGGAAGGATCGTGTCGAAGGAGGTCTTGGAGGTTGAATCGACCTTGAGGATTGATGACAATTTTGGCGAACAAATCTTGAATTTCGATGGCCCCGATGTTCGCGTGATCTTTCGATGAGGGGGTGAGGGGGTGCAGGTCAATGTCTAGGTCTTTGATCTTCAATTGGCGCCAGCCAAGGAAATGATCGTCGGTGTGCGGTTCGCGGGTGTCCAGCTTGTGGATATGGCTTGTGCCTCTCAAACGAAGGCGGACATTGGGTGTCGTGGCCGATTCGACCCCAAGATGCCCGTCCAGATCCAGATATCCTGTGGCCACATCGAGGTTCAGGAAAGTTGAGAGGGAGGGCTTGAGGGCATTCAGGTTAAAGTTTTTCAGTTGAAGGGCGGTGTCGAGGCGGCCTAAGTGGGGCTCGCTCTGGCCTTGCACCGCCAGACTTCCGCCATTTTTGATTTGAGTTTGTAAATCAAAAGTCAGGGCTTGGCTTGGGGGGATTGAAAGAGACTGAAGCTGGCCCTGGAGCTTTTCAAGGCTCCAGTCGATCGGGGGCTGGCTTGATTCGTCGCGCCAGTGAGCGTTGATATCAGAAACATCCAAGCGATCGAGTTCGAATTTCCAGGGCTTTTCAGGCGTCAGAGGGTTCGCTGGGGGGGAGGGTTGGGGTGACGTTGCCGTGTGACTGGTGAGCGCGGCGATCTGGGCTGGAAAATCAATCAAACCATCACCCTGCCGCTTGAGCCGAAGTTGCGCCCCCTCGATCTGAGCCGACGCGAATCTGAGGGTTTTGTGTATGCTGTTGGCTTGGAGCCTGCTCAGTAACACCTGATGAATTGACAGCGGCGCGGCGGTATCACCGTGTCCTTGTATTTCAAGTTCAGCCAAGGCTGTTTGGGCGGCTTGGGCTGACCATTTTGGGCCCCCTGTGGGAAAATCAAGCTCCAAAGTCAAGCCCTTCAGTTTGGCTTGCGCCAGCCTCAAGCCTTGACCAACGGGGCCGGCAAGCTGAAGAGACTGTAACAAAGCATCACCGTGGGCCTGAATTGACAGTGCGCCTTGGCGCGATGTTGCCTGACCTTGCTGGGCGTTTTGGAGGGCCACCGAATGGCTTTGAAGCAAGCCCGTCCACTCGGAATCAAGCCGGCCTTGGCGAATAGACCAAGGCATCATGGAGCGGGTGTTTTTGAGCGCATCGGCGACATGCAGGCCCTTGATCACCAAATGGAATGAGGCTTCTGGGCTGGCGGCAAACGGCTTGGCCTGAGCAGACCATTGAATTTCACCACCGTGCAAGCGAGCGGTCAAGCGTGGCGCGATGGCTTGGTTGGCTGGGTCGGTGAGGGTGGTGATTGAGGGAAGAAAAAACTCAATACCCTCGATCACATGCTGGCTGGCTTGGTACTGGTCGTCAAAATGAATGGTGCCACGATGAAGGCCAAGGTTTCGAATCAAAAAACGCGCAGGTGCGCTGGACGCCTTGCTGTGGTCAGCCCCCCATTTGACAGCCAGATCAGACACATTGAAGCTCGCGTCGGGCTGGCGTACCAAGTGCAGGCGGGGTTCAGTGAGAGTGACTCGGTTCAATATGGGGGCCATCGCCATCAAAGATTGAGCCGATACGTCAATGAATATCTGCCCGACTGAAAAAAGCGCTGGAGAGCTTGGGGACCCCTCTTTTACCAACATCTGATTCAGTATCAGCTTGAGTTGAAAGGGGTTGAATTGAGCGCTTTGAATGCTGACCTGCCGCCCCAGTTGCACTGAAAGTTCCTGGGCGATCGGGCCTTGTAAAGCCCATGGCACCAGAAAAATCAGGCTGGCGTGAAGCAAAAGCCCAAAAACGATGATGAACAATAACAATTTGAAGGCGCCGGCCCAGGCTGAAAAAATACGCACATGGTGAGCGGATGATGGCTCGTGGTGCTGGGGCGGGCCGTCTGGTGTGGATAATTGTGGCTCAGAGGGCGGGTTCATGGCATGGATCCTGGGCCTGGATCAAGGTGGGCTGCGGCCAGGCGATACTTGGCCGCTGTGACGCCCGTCCTGTGTCGAAGGCTTGCTGAAAAAAGGGCACGGTGCTTTCGGGCTGGTTTCCAAGGCCCCTCACCACACAAACGCCATCAGCGCCTTGGCGGGCGGCTTGCTCAATTTGCCAAGTTTCAAGAATGCCCCCAATGGCCACCACCGGCCTGGGAGACATTTTGCACCACCAGGCCAGGTTGTTGAGGCCTTGGGGCTGCCAGGGCATCTCTTTGGTGGTGGTGGGCCACACGGGGCCGCAGGCAATGTACTTAGGGTTCAAAACACTGGCGCGGCATAACTCCCACAGGCTGTGGCTGCTGATGCCCAGTGAAACATGTTGACAAAGCTGGTCACGCTGTTCATCGGTGAGTGCGAGTAAATCTTCCTGGCCCAAGTGTAGGCCCTCGGCTCCGCACTCTAAAGCGTCTTGAAAGTGATCATTGATAAATAAGCTGGCCTGGGCATTGCGGCTGGCATTGACCGCCTCCTGAATGGCTTGGCGCAGGGCCTGAGACCCCTCGGGGGTGGATTTGGAGGATGTTTTGATTCGCAATTGAACTGTGCGAACCCCTGCCTTTAAAACCCACTGTAAACGTTCAGGGGAATCAACGATGGCGTACAGGCCCAAGGGCCTGCTGTCGTGAACCCGGGACGGCGCAGGAAAATGCGGCTGCAAGCCCCAAGACAGTCGAGGCAGGGTGGCTTGATCAAAAATAAAATCGGGCCGTGCTTGAACCGGGCCGGCCCCTACGCCAAGGCCCCCAAGAGCCTGTGCCTGCCGCAGTGATTGCCAGGTCGCCATTTTGGCCAACACCAAGGCATCGGCACTGACAAACCCACGCGCCAAGCCAGAGGCGGCGGCGGTTGCAAAAGTGCAGCCAGTGCCGTGATGGTGGGTGGTATTCACACGGGGTAAAGCCAGCCAGCCATGAGCCTGCGGGGTGGCCAGCCAATCAAGGGCCAGTGAGGGGTTGACTGAAGCAGCTTTGGTGTCTCCTCCGGTGATACACACGGATTCACAGCCTTGTTGCCGCAGGGCCTCAGCGGCTGCAGGAATGTCTTTGAGCGGCTGATTTTGCCCAAGCAGCCGGGCTGCTTCAGAGTGGTTCGGGGTGAGCAAGGTGGCGCGTGGCAGAAGGTGCTCAACGTAGGCGCGAAGCGTCGAGGTGTCGGCAAAAGAAGCCCCGGTGCTTGCGCCCAAAACAGGGTCCACCACCAAAGCCACAGGGCCGTTTTGTCGCAAACGATCTATCCACTGGGCAAGACACTTGATTTGTTCCGCATCACCGATCAAGCCTGTCTTGATGACTTGGGGGGGCATATCTTCGGCCAAGGTTTCCAACTGGGCATTCAAGCATTCAAGACCGACACAATCAATTCGTGTGACCCGCATTGAATTTTGAGCAGTGATGGCTGCCACCACCGGACAAAGGTGAACTTGCAAGGCTTCAGAAGCCCGTTGATCGGCAGACAAGCCTGCACCGCCACCACTGTCGGTTCCAGCGATGCTCCAGAGGATGGGGCGAGAAGATGAGGGCATAAAAGCAGGTTTTAAGGTGCTGTGAATGACAAATAAAGGTTAATTGACCAGAAAAGGCTGGCCTCCCACCGGGGTGCTGGCGACCGCAAAATCTTGCGTTGCCATCATTCCGGCCAAGAAAGCGGATCGACCCGCCTCGATGGCCTGACAAAAGGCCTTTGCCATACGAACAGGGTTTTGAGCTTGGGCCACAGCCGAGTTCAGCAAGACAGCATCAAAGCCCATTTCCATGGCTTGAGCTGCATGCGACGGAGCACCAATGCCGGCATCAATGATGAGCACGGTGTCGGGCAAGCGTTCACGCAGGGTGCGCAAGGCAAAGGGGTTAAGCAAACCCTGCCCGGAGCCAATCGGTGCCCCCCAGGGCATCAACAATGGGCAGCCTGCATCAAGCAGACGGCGGCAGGTGATGAGGTCTTCGGTGCAATAAGGAAACACCGTAAAACCATGTCGCACCAATTGCTCGGCTGCCAAGACCAATTCAAAAGGGTCGGGCTGCAAAGTATAGTCATCACCCACCACCTCAAGTTTGAGCCAATTGGTGCCATAAAGCTCGCGAGCCATGTGAGCCAGTTGGATGGCATCACGGGCGCTGCGACACCCCGCTGTATTTGGCAACAGGTATGCTCCCTGTTTTTTGAGGGTGTGCATGAGCTGTATCATAAAACCGTTGTCGCCAGCGGCTGCCAGGGTGCGTTTGAGGCCCACCGTCACGATTTGCGAGCCTGACGCCTCAATGGCCTCACTCAGGTGCTGGGGCGAGGGGTACGCTGCACTGCCAATTAAAAATCGACTGCTCAGCGTCACCGGGCCAATACACCAGGTGTCTTCGGGGGGGGAGGGGATGGAATGTGAAGTCATCGTCAACTTACCCACCCACGATGGCTTGAAAGAACAAGACCTGATCACCCGGGCGCAAAAGGGTGGTCGCCCGTTGGCTGCGTGGCACAAAAGATTGGTTGACAGCCGTCGCCACAGCGTCCTCGCCATGACCCAAGGAGGCAAGCAAATCGGCCAAAGAGCTGCCCGCAGGAAGATCATGCGCTTGGCCATCCAGTGTGATCCTGACGTGATCAGTGGCAAGAGGAGTATTCATCAGCAAACACCTTTGGGGTTGAGGGGGGCCAAGGAAGTGGTGTGACATGCGGCCAGCCTGGCCAGTGCCATCTCAATCATGGCAGGGGCCAGCAGCCAACCGTGCCGAAACAAGCCATTGATACAGACCCGGCCAGGTTCGACATGAAGGCTGGGTTCGTGATCAGGGTGCGCAGGCCGCAAATTGGCATCCATGCGTAAGATACGAGCTTCTGCCAGTGCGGGAACGATGCTATAGGCCGCAGACATCAGCTCCAGGGCGGTGCGCAAGGAAACGGGGCTGCGGTCTTCACTTTCGATTTCACTGGCACCAATCACCACCGTGTCCTGAGGGCGCGGCACCAGATACACACGGTGGCGTGGATGTAACAGGCGCACGGGGCGGGTCAGGCCATGCCCGGGCGCGTGAAGCCAGATGATCTCTCCACGAACACCCCGCAGAGGCGGCTGATCTGTGACTTGGGGGGGGCGCTGGGGGGAGCGAGCTCCCAAACCGCGCACGTCAAAAACCCAATCAAAATAGAAGGCTGAACCCTGCCCCTGGAGGGTCAGGCAGCCTGGCTTGACCTGCTCGACAGCCACGCCCCAATGCCATGCCACCCCCTCTTGGCGGGCTTGTTCGTACAGCGCAGCCAGTGTGCCAGGTGGATCGATTTGCCCCTCGCCGGGCAGCAGCCATGCGTGGGTCACCCCATGCAAAGCCGGTTCGAGTTGCTTCAAATAGGCCGAGTCTAGGGGCTCGGGCTGAGGCATCTCCGGGGGGGCTTGTTTTAGTCGTGACAGGACTCGTTGGGCAGAGCCAAGGTCACTGCGGTGGGCCACCAGCAGGCTGCCTTTTTGGGCAAAAAAGGGAGCCTGAGGCAGAGTCGCCAGAATGCGTGGCCACAACAGAAGTGAGCGCAAGCCCAGGCAAGCCACTTGCGGTGAGGCGCCATCCAGTTCAGCCAGGGGGCTGAGCATACCGGCTGCGGTGAAGCCGGCCGCCCCCTGACCATCAAAGCGAGGAAGGGCATCTGATGCAGGATCAAAAACAGAAATATGATGCCCCTGCTGGCACAATTGCCAAGCCAAGAGGCGCCCTAAAAGGCCCGCCCCGGCAATGCCGATTTTCAAACCGCCCCCCATGGCTTACGCCTCAGATTGAATGGGAATGTAAATTTCACTGCCCAAGGCTTTGAACTGCTGCGATTTTTCAGCCATGCCGCGAGAGAGGGCTTCATTTTCACTGACCCCTTTTTGCGCAGCAAAGTCACGGACATCCTGGGTGATTTTCATGGAACAAAATTTAGGCCCGCACATGGAGCAAAAGTGTGCCACTTTGCTGGAATCTTTGGGCAACGTTTCATCGTGAAACTCACGGGCGGTATCGGGGTCAAGGCTGAGGTTGAACTGGTCTGTCCAGCGAAATTCAAAGCGGGCCTTGGAGATCGCGTCATCACGGGCTCGGGCACCTGGGTGGCCCTTGGCCACGTCGGCAGCATGAGCCGCGATTTTGTAGGCAATGATGCCTGCCTTGACATCATCACGGTCGGGCAGGCCAAGGTGTTCTTTGGGGGTCACATAGCACAACATGGCCGTTCCCATCCAGCCGATCATGGCGGCTCCGATGGCGCTGGCAATATGGTCATAGCCAGGAGCCACATCAATCGTCAAGGGCCCCAGGGTGTAAAAAGGGGCCTCATGGCAATGTTTGATTTGCTCATCCATGTTGGCCTGAATCAGGTGCATGGGCACATGGCCAGGCCCTTCAATCATGGTTTGCACATCGTGCTTCCAGGCGATTTGTGTGAGTTCACCCAGCGTACGCAGTTCAGCAAATTGAGCTTCATCATTGGCGTCAGAGGCAGACCCAGGACGCAGGCCATCGCCCAGCGAGAAACTCACGTCATACGCTTTCATGATGTCGCAGATTTCTTCAAAGTGCGTATAAAGGAAATTTTCTTGGTGGTGGGTGATGCACCACTTGGCCATGATGGAGCCCCCCCGCGAAACAATACCGGTGCGCCGATTGGCCGTCAGGTGAATAAAGGGCAGCCGCACCCCGGCGTGAATGGTAAAATAATCAACGCCTTGTTCAGCTTGCTCAATGAGTGTGTCACGGAAGATGGGCCAACTCAATTCTTCTGCAATACCCCCCACCTTTTCAAGGGCCTGGTAAATGTGCACGGTACCAATGGGCACCGTGCTGTTGAGCAAAATCCAGTCACGCGTGGTGTGAATGTGTTTTCCGGTTGACAGATCCATCACATTGTCAGCACCCCAGCGAATGGCCCACACCAATTTTTCAACCTCTTCTTCAATGGAGGAGGTCACCGCCGAGTTACCGATGTTGGCATTGATCTTGACCGCAAAGTTGCGGCCAATCGCCATGGGCTCAACTTCCGGGTGGTTGATGTTGGCCGGAATGATGGCCCGGCCCCGGGCCACTTCATCACGCACAAACTCCGGGGTGAATTCGGCCGGAAGGCGGGCACCCAGAGGGTTGCCACGCAAGCGCTGCTCACGTTCAGTGTTGGAAAGGTATTCTTGCATCCACTCGCGCTTGCCATTTTCACGCAAGGCCACATACTCCATTTCAGGGGTAATGATGCCGCGCCGAGCATAATGCATCTGGCTGACATTCCGGCCGGCTTTGGCGCGGCGGGGTTGGCGCTGTAAACCTGCAGCCTCTTGGCGCAATTGAGCCAGGGCTTGGGTGTCGCGGTCGGCGTGACGCAAGCCATCATCAGCCCCGCCATGTTGGCGGCCAGCATAGTGCTCAGTGTCGCCACGCGCATCCAGCCAGCCTGTGCGGACATCAGGCAAGCCGAGCCGAATGTCAAGCGAGGCCTGAGGGTCTGTGTAGGGCCCCGAGGTATCGTAAAGGGTGACGGCCTCGCCATTGCTCAGATGAACCTCGCGCATTGGAACGCGCACATTGGGCTGCGACCCCCCTGGCACATAGACTTTTTGAGATGCTGGCAGAGGTGTACGCAATGACTGTAACCGGGTGACAAAATCAACAGCCAGTTGATCGGGGGCATTCATGAGGGCTCCTTCGAGTGGGGGAAAGTGCTCCGAAGGTCGCTCCCTGGGGTTTTACAAGCAGAGGGATCGATCGCTCTTCTTACGCCGGTGCGAGCCGGTTCAAGTTCACGGGTTTGAACACAGTGGCCATCTCAGCCGGGACAATTCCCAGCACCCCGGAGCAGCCCTCCATTGTGCTTGGCGAGGTTGGGGGATGTCAAATTGATTTTTCGAGTTTTTCGAAGCGAGTGTAGATGCGCCTCAAGCCCTTCAGCCTGCGAAACAGGCGTTCTACGTGATTGCGGCGCTGCCGAGGGAGTGCATCGGCTATACGTCGGTATTGTTGAGTATTGAGTTCCATATCCATCAGTATTGGAGCTTTTTATAATACCTTCGATCAGTATTAACACGCTCTGATGTCTGCAATAACTGCGACCAGGAACTGGATCGCTGTCCCGAACATCTTTCCAGGTGATTGGTATGTCTGATGGGGCAGCTCAAAGGTGACCTCAGGCTGCAGTCGCCCGTCTTTGTATACCAGATATCAAGCCGTCATAGTCATCTTTAGTGAACGTGGGAGCAGCCAGCAGATTCAAAGCGAGCTTACGCTTCCGATCCATCAATAATTGCAATTGCCAATCAAAACTCTGCTCTGCGGCCGTGGGCAGGATCGCCAAGGGGTAGTAGACATGGCCTGGTTCAGGCGAAAGCCCGAGCCTGGCCTGATCTTCCATGGCGACAGAGGCAGTCAATACGGCAGTCAGGAATTCCAGGATGCATGGAAGAGTTGGGGGATGCGCTCGTTGATGAGCCGCAAGGGGACCTGCTGGGACAACGCAGCCACGGAGAGCTTCTGGGGCCGTCTCAAGACAGCCAGCGTGCATGGGCGCCAATTTACCACCCGTCCACAAGCCCTGCAAGCCGTGATGAACTGGATCGCTTTTTACAATCACCGCAGACTACATTCATCACTGGACGACCTCAGTCCAATGCAATTCGAGAAACGCTGGTTCACGGCACAGCGTAAAAAGGCTGCGTAAACCACAGGTTAACGACTCCGGGAACGAGGGGCAAGGTCAGGATTTAGGCTTTGACGGCCAACCCTATGCCTTCAACCCCGAGCGCCGCGCGATACTATACTCCGCGCCGAACTCGACGCCACCTACGCCAAACTCTACGGCCTGACTCGCGACGAACTCCGCTACATCCTCGACCCCGCGGACGTGATGGGCGACGATGACCCCAGCGAAACTTTCCGTGTGCTGAAAAACAAAGAACTGCGAGAATACGGTGAATACCGAACCCAGCGGCTGGTGTTGGAATCGTGGGACCAATTGAACAATGGAGAATTGCACGGATGTTTACCCGATTAAAACTCACTAATTTTAAAGCTTGGGAGAACACGGGTGATATTGACCTCAAGCCAGTTACCATGCTGCTTGGCACTAACTCATCAGGCAAATCCACGTTGATACAAAGTCTTTTGCTACTTAAACAAACAGTGCAATCGCCAGATCGCAGTATCCATTTAAACTTGGGCGGGGATGAAGTCAATGATCTCTTTAATTTCGGCGACTTTGACAACATATTGCGCCAAGGGGCGGTGAATCCAAGATATTTTACGCTGGCATTCTCTTTTCAATCCCCCGCTCCTGCCCGTGTTGGCAGCGGCCATTTTTCTTGCACCTACGGTCAGAACTCGGCTGGTGGTGTGGCGATTCAAGATTGGCTGGTAAAAACGGATAACCGTCAATTTAGATCTGTGCGCCGCGATAAAGGTGCGTATTCGATCGTGGTTGATGAAGAGAGCCTGCCGCGAGAAAAAGGGCGTCATTTATCCCCTGAGCGCTCCGTGTCCTTGTCCGCAGAAGCCATCGCCATGCTGGGACAAGATGGTGCCGTGCTTGAGGACTTAAGCTTGTCCATTCGCCGTGAACTAGACAATATTGTTTATCTCGGCCCGTTACGTCGTAAGCCTGAACGAGATTACCCGTGGAATAAGACCAAACCCGGTGAAGTAGGCAGCGATGGTCATCGGACTTTTGATGTACTGCTGGCGAGCTCTTTGATGAAAGGCGACGATCAAAACCGCATCATTGAAGGCGTTTCCAAGTGGTTGGTGCGAATGAACGTGGCCGATAAACTGGAGGTCAAGCAGCTTGGGCGTTCGACGCGCTACGAGCTGGTGGTACACCGCGCTGGTGTTGAAGCAAACCTACGCGATGTCGGTATAGGCATATCACAAGTCTTGCCCGTGCTGACCATTGCTTATTTTGCCCCAGAGGGAAGCACCATCACCCTGGAAGAACCAGAGATTCACCTCCATCCTCGGGCGCAATCTGTTTTAGCTGAGTTATTCGTAGAGGTCAGCCAAGAGCGCAACGTCCAGTTCATCGTCGAAACCCACTCCGAACACCTGTTCCGGCGCATGCAAACGCTGATCGCCAAGCAGCAAATCACCCCTAAAGACGCGGCGCTGTATTTCGTCGAGCGCGACGACGACAAAGCCGAACGCATGCCCGCACGCATGCGGCCGCTGGAGCTGGATGATTTCGGGCGTGTGAAAAACTGGCCAGAGGGGTTCTTTGGCGATGCCTTGGGTGAGACGCGAGAGCAGGCGCGCTTGATGTTCACGCGCCAGCAGGAGAACAAAATATGAGGGATCGCTACATTGTCGATACCAATGTGCTGATTGCAGGCAGCGCAGCAGATCCGACCCATCCCAAGGATATTGATGCAACACCTGCTGACCCGCGATTACGTATGCGGATCTGGCAATGGTTGAATGATTTTCAGGGCAGCACATCCCGAATGGTTTTGGATTCAGCGAATGGTATCTACGAGGAATACAGCAAGAAGCTTGGCTTCAACGATTTCGGCATTCAGGTGGTGATCCACAAGTGGAGCACGGCGGCCGTTAACAACGTCGATGTTACCTATGACGAGCATGGGCACGGCGTATTGCAGCCACCACTTCTGGCTGTGATCCATGACGACGCAGACAAGAAAATGGTAGCCGCTGCGCTAGATTCACACCGGCAATATGGCGAGGGCTGCGTTGCTTTTGCCAGTGACACTGATTGGCATGACTGGGAGGCTGAACTTCTGGCCAATAGCGTTTTACTGGAGCCCATCATTGAAGAATGGTCAAGGCAAAAACATGCCGAGAAACAGGCGCGCTGAGTGAGGATCGTCGATTGACCGACTTCTTCCGCTTCCCCCACACACCTCACCTGGCGTGGCTGGGCGAAGGCTCGCCGCGTGACGACAAGGTGCTGTCGCCTGACGAGGTGACGGCACTGCTGGCGGGTGACGTGGTGGTGGAGGAAAAGCTGGATGGCGCCAATCTTGGTCTGTCTCTCGCCCCTGATGGCAGCCTGCGTGCGCAAAACCGGGGGCAGTACCTCGCGCAGCCCCATGCTGGTCAGTTACTGGCGCAAGCGGGCGCTGGAGTGGAACCGGATTGTCAATTCATCAGGGATTTTGGAATGAACCCGCTCATGTGGCGGGCAAAAACAGCCAGGTCACCGGACGCAGCGGCTCGATCAACGATCGTGACCAATCTCGTCACTCGCCGTTCTTGCCGGATGTTCGGATTTGTTGGTACACGGCCCGCATCAGATGGCTCGCCGCCACATTCCGAAATGCCTTATCGTTCATCAGGCGGACAAAAATTTCTTCGTTGCCATCCATGCGCTCAATGAACAGGTTCTCAAGCTGCTTGTTAAACACCGGTTCGAAATTTTCGATGCTGTTGGCCATGACGGCCTGTCGCAACTGTTCATTGCCCACCGCGGTTTCGCGAACTTGATCAAAAAATAATTGGTCGGCCGGGGTGAACTCGGTTCCAAAGCGTTCGTTGAGTTTTTCAACCAGGCTGGAAAGCTGTACGTCCTCATCAGCGTGGCCGGTGCCTACCGCTGTTGGCCCGTACAAGGCTTCTGGCTCGCCCACTTTCAGATCAATCGCCCCCTCACTGATTTTTTGCAGTCGGTAATACTTGAGTTCAACTTCGTCGTCGATCTGCACCCTCCGGTTGTCCGTGATGCGCGGCAGCTTGGTCAGCAGAAAACGGGCGTAGGTGTACAGCTTCTCGTGATCGGAATCCTGGTAAGGCACGATCTGGGAAATAAAACTGTACAGATTGCGAAAGCTGACGAGTTGCCCCTTGAACAGGTTCTGGTCTTCTTCCGCGAACTTTTTGAACCGCTCCATTGCCAGATCGAGCAGGCCATTCAATTTTTTGTGCTCGCCGCCCGTGGGGTTCAGACGATTGCGGAACCAGATTTCGCACCAAGCACTGACCTCGGCTTCGGTATAGACTTTCCAGTTGGCAAGCGTGTGCGCCAAGGTATTGAGCTGTTGCGGATCAGTGTCATCACCCCTGTCCGTCGTCTCGTAATAGGGCTTGAAGGCGGTGTAAATGTCGGCAGGCTCGTTGACAAAATCGAGCACGAAGGTGTCGGTCTTGCCTCGTGTCATTCGATTCAGGCGCGAGAGTGTCTGTACCGCCTGGATGCCCGACAAGCGCTTATCGACGTACATGCTGTGCAACAGCGGCTGGTCAAAACCCGTCTGGTACTTTTCGGCCACCAGCAAGACTTGGTATTCCTCGGTGTTGAACTTCTCCGGCAGCTCGGATTCCTTGATGCCGTGGTTCATGCTGACTTCAGTGAATTTTTTGTCGGCGAACTCTTTGAGCGTGATTTCTCCGGAGAACGCCACCAGTGATTTCACGTCGGTGTAGCCCTTGTCCTTGATGTACTTGTCGAACCCGAGCTTGTAGCGCACAGCGTGTTCGCGCGAGCCGGTCACCACCATCGCTTTGGCCCGGCCGCCCATTTTGTGGCGGGTATGGGTGCGAAAGTGCTCCACGATCACTTCGACTTTCTGTGCGATTTCGTAGTCGTGAAACTCGACGAACCGCGCCAGTGCGCGGGCGGCCTTGCGGCGCGGCACCTCGGGGTCTGCCTCCACCTTCTGGATCAGCTTGTAGTAGCGCTTATAGCAGGTGTAGTGGGCCAGCACGTCGTGAATGAAGCCTTCCTCGATGGCCTGCCGCATGCTGTAGTGGTGAAAAGGCGCTTTGCCGTTGGGGCCGGGTTCATTGAAAACGGCCATTGTCTTGAACTTGGGCGTTGCGGTGAAGGCAAAGAAACTCAAGTTGGGTTGTTTGGCACGCTTGAGTTGTTCACGCAGCAGCTCCTTCTTTGCCTCTTCGCTCAAGGCATCGTCGTCCATGTCTAACAACTGCTCGGCAATGGCGGATTCAATGCCGTCCTTGTTCAGGATCTTGCGCAACTCCATGGCGGTTTCACCACTTTGCGAACTGTGCGCCTCGTCCACGATCACCGCGAAGCGCTTGCCCGCGGTCGAGATGGCGACCCCTTTGCCGTTGGCCTCCATCGTGCGAATGGCTTGGGTGATGAACGGGAACTTCTGGATGGTGGAAATGATGATGGGCACGCCATCGGCCAGCGCCTTGGCCAACTGCTGTGTGTTTTCGTCGATCTTTTGCACCACGCCCAGCTTGTGTTCAAACTGGAAGATCGTGTCCTGCAACTGTTGATCCAGCACGCGCCGGTCGGTGATCACCACCACCGAATGGAAAATCTTCTCGTTGCTGGCGTCGTGCAGGCTGGAGAGGCGGTGCGCCAGCCACGCAATCGAGTTCGATTTGCCTGAACCAGCGGAATGCTGGATCAAGTAGTTGTGTCCCGAACCATGCACCTGCGCGTGGTCGGTCAGTGCGCGTACTGCATCCAACTGGTGGTAGCGCGGGAAGATCATCGTCTCCTTGCGGTGGCGCTTGATGCCCTTGTCGGTGACGATGGTCTTTTCCTCGACGTCCAAATGGATGAATCGGGCCAGGATGTCCATCAGGCTGTCACGGGTCAACACCTTGTGCCAAAGATAGGAGGTGCGCACATCGCCCCCATGGTCATTCATCACTGGCGGGTTGCCCGCACCAAAGTCATGCCCCAGATTGAAGGGCAGGAAGAAGGTGTCTTTGCCCTCCAGCTTGGTGGTCATGAACACCAGCTCGGTATCCACGGCAAAATGCACCAGGCAACGCTGCTTGAAGGCGAACAACAACTCCTTGGGGTCACGCTCAAACCGATATTGATGCTTGGCGTGCTCCACGTTCCAGCGCGTGGCCGACATCGGGTTCTTGAGCTCCAGCGTGGCCACGGGCAAGCCGTTCACCGCCAACACCACATCGGGGATAGACCCGCTCTTGGTGTTCACCTGCCGCACGATGGTCAGGCGGTTGTCGTCGTAACGCTCGGTGCTTGCCGGGTCGAGCCCGGTGTTGGGCGCAAAGTAGGCCAGCCGCACCGTCTTGCCCACGCACTTGAAACCCTCGCGCAAAACGCCCAAGGCGCCTTTGGCGGCAAGCTCCTTCACCAAGCTGTCCAGCAGCAGCGCGGGCGCTTGGGCGGCGTCGAGCTGAGTCAGGCGCGTCCAGATCTTGGGCTGCGTCTTTTGCACAAAGGCTATCTCATCTGCCGGAAACAGGGCCGCTTCATGGTCTTATTTGTGGGGATCACCTTTTTCGTAGACACCGAGCTCAATTTTCGCATTCTCAATGTCGTTTTCAAAGTCGATTTCTTTGTGCATGAATCCGTTTTCCTCCCATGTGTCCAGCAAGTTGTTGGACCAATTCACTCTGTTCACAGGGCCGCATCGTCCGGCAAATCGCCCAGCTCTTGCTCCAGGTCCTCAATGGTCGGCAGGCTGGTGCTCAGGCGCTCGGGCAAGTCGCGCACCAGAGCGTATTCGGCCACGCCAATCGGCTTGTCAATGCCCGACAATGCATATTCCGCCACCAGCCGGTTGTGCGTTTTGCACAGCAAAAGGCCAATGGTGGGGTTGTCGTCCGGCCCTCTGACTTGGGCATCCACCGCCGCCAAGTAAAAGTTCAGCTGCCCGGCATGCTCGGGCTTGAAAGCCACGGCCTTCAACTCCACCACCACATAACACTTCAAACGGGTGTGATAGAACAACAAGTCAATGAAGAACTCATCGCCTGCCACCTCGAGGCGGTGCTGACGCCCCACAAAGGCAAAGCCCGTGCCCAGCTCCAGCAAAAAGCGGGTGATGTGGCGCACCAGAGCGGTTTCAATCTCGCGCTCGTGCGCGTCATGGCCCAAGCCCAGAAAGTCGAACAGATAGGGGTCTTTGAGCGTGTCATGCGCCAAGCCCGAATCAGGAGCGGGCAACCGAGCGCCAAAGTTGGTCACCGCTTGGCCTTGGCGCTGCATCAGACGGCTTTTAATTTGCAGCTCCAGCGTGGTGCGTGACCACGCCTGCTGCACCGTCTGGCAGGCATACCACTCCCGCTCCGCGGGCGTTTGCAGCTGGGTGAGCAGGGTCACGATGTGAAACCACGGCAATTTGGGCAGCAGGCTGCTGCCCAAATTGCTGCGCCGGGCAATGTTCGGCAAAGTAGCGCATGTACTTGAGGTTGCGCGCTGAAAACCCCTTCATCGTTGGAAAGGCCGCCCGCAAATCGCGCAACAGCCGGTCAATCACCTTGGCACCCCAGCCCTCGTTGCTTTGCCGTTGCAAGATGTCCTGCCCAATCTGCCAGTACAGCAACACCAGTTCGCGGTTGACCGCCAGCGCGGCACGCTGCTGGGCGCTATGGATGCGGGTTTTGAGTTCGCTGAGCCAAGCGGCGTAATCGGGCGGCAGGGGCACGAGATCAGGCATGAGCGGGCTCCTGAATTTCTACGGTCTGTGGAATTTCAAAACCGCGCACATCGATTTTTCCGGTGACGGCGTTGGTTATCAGCGCGCCACGATACTCGGTCAACCGATCGATGACGGTTTGCGCTTTTCTGCATTGAGCATCAATTGCCGCAGTAGCTTTATCGAGATGGTTGACGATTTCTGCTTGCGTTTCTTCAGGCGGCAACGCAATTTCAAAATCCCCAAGTGTTTGCGTAGTTAGCTGATTAATTGTTGATGTGAGAAATCGGCCAGACTGGAATTTGAACAGGGTTGAATTGAGAACATAATACAAGAATCGAGCATGTCTCGACCGCAAAACTGTCATGAATGCACCGAAGGCTTGATTGCTTACTTCCTCTGTTAGTAGTGCGCACTTTCCAATAAGCGCGCGACTCCCATTTCGCGAGCAAATCAGGATGTCGTCGGCTTTTGTTATGACCTTCTTTGGTATGTCGCAACTGACATAGACGCAGTCGTCAAGGGATATTTTTCCTTCTTGGACGTTGGAGGAACGCAGAACGAGGGTGCCACCATCACTTACGACGTCATCTGGCGAATAAGTTAACCCAAGGATCAAATCCCCCAAATATTTGACCCTTGTTTCCTTCCAGTCTTGCGGAATTGAGCCTAGCCACTCAACCTTAGACTCCTTCATCGCCAGGGACGGATCAAGCCCCTTGGTGACGGCATGGCTGATGAGCGCCGTGCGCTTTTCGGCCAGCTTGTCGAGTAGCTCTTTTTTCTTTGCGATCAGGGCATCAATTTGTGCGGTTTTGAAATCGAGGAAGCGGGCGATGGTTTGTTGTTCAACTGGTGAGGGGAATCCAGCTCGGAAATTCTTGATGAAGTCTTCTGGTACCCGTTTCTGCCCACCGGCCCCGTACATTTCCGACTCTCCGAGCTTTCGGAATAGGTGTGAAATGGTGAGATAGAACAAGAATTGCGGCGCAACCTGATTGACATGTGCACGTAAAACATGAAGCTCGGTGGTCCCAAAAGCCGTTTTGTTAGTCAACCCTTTTGCCAAGGCTGACTTTCCGTTTTCGAAACACGGCGTGATTTTCGCCACCACCACATCGTCGTCACAAAAATAGGTATAGCCGCCACCAATTTCGCTCAGTTCTTTTTGTTCGCTCAGACGGACTCCCCCGTATTCTCCTACTGCATCCATTGGCACGAAAGAAACCAGATCAGAATCACCCAGCTCTATCTCGCTTTTGCTTGGATTCATTTGTACGGAAAATCTCAGGCGTTTCCGTTCCCAAGTAATCGGAAAACCTTGCGACGAGTATTGGGGATAGGCGGGGTATTGCTTCATCACACCACCTCCCTCAACATCGCCACAATCTCTTTCTCCAGTTGGCTGATTTCGCCTGCGATCTCTTCCAGCGGGCGCGGGGGCTGGTAGACGTAGAAATGCCGGGTCAGCGGAATTTCGTAGCCCACCTTGGTCTTGCTGTGGTCGATCCAAGCATCAGGTACATGGGGCAGGACTTCAGCCTTGAGGTAGTCTTCGCAGTGGTCTTTCACCAGTGCCAACAGCTTGTCGTGGCCGGTTTCGCCACTTCCTCCATCCCCGTAGCCGAGCGGTAACGGCAATTCAATGTCCTCCGGCAGGGCCACGATTTCGGTATCGCGCAGCTCGGCATCCGGTTCCGGGTTGCCTTTGGCGTCTAGGCAGATGTCGGCCTGGGGGTCGCGCTCCGACAGCGCCGCCAAAATCGCTTTCTTGACTGGCGCACCGACTTTGATGCCCGCATCGTGCAGGGTGTCGGTCAGCAGGCGTTCAAACTCGGTGCGGTTGCGGTAGAGGGTGTCACTCTCTACGCTCAGCAACACAGCCTTGATCGCCGCTTGCGTGTCCTGGCCGGCGGCAATGTCGGCGCGATAGGCGGCATCATCCCTTCGCTTTTTGCTGCTCGCCAGATTGGTAAAGGCACTTTGTTCGTCCAGCGTGGCGATGCGTTCTTGGCTGACGCAGAAGTTCAAGCGCAGCGGGCGTTCCACGGTGATTTTCAAGAAGCCAAATTCGCGGTTCTCGAAGAGCTTGCTGCAAACCCGGCGTTCGGGCTTGCCGTCCACCAGCACGTGGCTGGTGCCGTTGTGGTCATGCTCGGCGTACAGGCGCACCAGTTCCCTGATGTGGTCGTCCGAGAGCTCGTTGCGCTTATTGCCCAGGCTCTTGTCCATCTTCTTGACATGGCGGGTGCCGTCGATCAACTGCACCTTGCCTTGGCGGTGCGCGGGCTTCTTGTTGGTGACGATCCAGACGTAGGTGTAGATGCCGGTGTTGTAGAACATCTGATCAGGCAGGGCGACAACCGCATCGAGCATGTCGCGCTCGATGATCCAGCGGCGGATGTTGGATTCGCCCGATCCGGCGTCACCCGTGAACAGGGGCGAGCCATTGAAGACGATGGCGATTTTGGAGCCATCACCGCCGACGTTCTTGCCATCGACCAGCTTGGGCGGCTGGTGCATCTTCGAGATCATGTGCTGCAAAAAAAGCAGCGAGCCATCGTTGATGCGTGGCAGGCCCGCGCCGAAGCGGCCGGAAAAGCCTTGGGTCAAGTACTCCTCGCGCACGAAGTCTTCTTCTGGCTTCCACTCCACCCCAAAGGGCGGGTTGGCCAGCATGTAGTGAAATTTTTTGTCCGGGTGGCCATCCAACGGCACAAAGCCGTTGGTCTTGTTCTTGGCGTCCTTGATGCCCAGAGTGTCACCATAGATCAGGTTGTCGATCGGCTCATCCTTGATCAGAAGATCCGAGCAGCAGATGGCATAGGACTCGGGGTTGTATTCTTGGCCGAACAACTGAATATTCGCATCAGGGTTTTTTTCAAGCATGTATTTTTCAGACTCAGACAACATGCCTCCAGTCCCCGCAGTTGGGTCATACACGCTGCGTGAGATGGCGGGTGTGAACACATCGTCCTCGCCAGTGAACAGCAACTGAACCATCAAGCGAATGACTTCACGCGGGGTGAAGTG
>JBEIRS010000103.1:0-5558 GCA_040375795.1 Methylibium sp. | reverse complement strand
GGTGAGGTCCACCCCTCAGGTGGAAGAGCCTTGCGTCACGCTGTGAAAATCCTCGGATTTCAATCCAGGGAGTGGGTCTCAAGGCTGAATTGTACTGAGCCAAGCCTCAGTTTCCCTGAGAAATTTTTGCTGAAAAAATGATGCTTTTTAAGGCTGCGGTGACTGACTTGCCCAAGGCCGGCTTTGAATCTGAAGGGCTGACCAGAAAGTCTTTTCAACGAACCTGACTATCCTGATGGACTGGGCAGGTTCGTGCAGTCACGATTTTCCCTTGATGGGGTTTGCATTGACACAATGACCGAAGCTCATCGCGAGCAGTTTCTGAGATTTGTTTGGGTTTTAATAGCGATTGAAATGCTATAAGAGGTAAGCTGAGCACTTGATCAGAGTTTTCTTACCAATGGATACGTCCCCATGGACAAGCACACTGCATTGACAGCACGGAATTTCCCCTCGGCTGAGGAAGAGGCTACTCAAACCAGGCCTCCGTCTCCTCTTTATACTGGGCCAGAAAGCGCTTATCGATTGGCCTTCACAGATACTGATTTTTTGCTCCGGGAAGAACTGCGACCTGTGAGGATGCAGCTTGAACTGTTAAAGCCTGAATTGATCCAACAAGAGCAAGGCATTCGATCCACCATCGTGATTTTTGGCAGTGCCCGAATTTTGCCCCCGGAAGCAGCAGCCTTGGTGCTGGAACAAGCCCAACAGTCTCAAGACAATGCGGCCATTCAGCGGGCGCAAACTCAGCTTGAAATGTCTCGATACTATGAAGAAGCTCGAAATTTCGCGGCCACGGTCACCAGTCGTACCCGGCGGCTTGAAACCCCTGTTCATGTGGTGACTGGGGGAGGGCCAGGCATCATGGAGGCGGGAAACCGGGGGGCTTATGAGGTTGGGGGTAGAAGCCTGGGCCTTAACATTGTGCTGCCTCATGAACAAGCACCCAACCCCTTTATTACCCCAGAGCTGTGTTTTCAGTTCCACTATTTTGCCTTACGCAAAATGCACTTTCTGATGCGCAGTATCGCTTTGGTGTGTTTCCCAGGGGGGTTTGGCACCCTTGATGAGCTGTTTGAAACCCTGACCTTGATTCAAACTGGAAAATGCCGACGCCGACCAATTCTGCTTTTTGGAGAAGAGTTCTGGAAAAAATTGATCAACTTTGAAATCCTCGTTGAGACGGGCATGATCAGCCCTGATGATGTCAATTTGTTCCGTTTTGTTGAAACCGCTGAAGAAGCTTGGTCATGTCTTGAGGCTCAGTATGGTTTTGATTTTGGAGAAACTGAAACCGGGGAGTTTGCCACCGATATTTAAAGCCAAGATTTTTCCAGATTGGCTTTTTACTATCACGCCAGGTGACATGCTTTACTGGGTGAGCGATGTCAGACCGATGCCATTTGAACCACGTGGGTTGACAGCACAGCGTAACAGAGCCGTGTCAACATTGAATTTTGCAGGCCTGATTATTTTACCCAAGTGTTCATTTGAATGATCGGCAAAAGCACGGCCAGAACAATCAAGAGCACCATAACCCCCATGCCTACAATCAATAAAGGTTCGAGGATGGTGGCCAGTTGCAGGGCACGGCGCTGTACTTCGGTAGACAGTTGTTGCGCCGCGCGGTCGAGCATGGAGGGGAGCTTGCCAGTTTGTTCGCCCAGTCTGGCGAACATTGCCAGCAGGCCAGGAAACCGTTTTTTCCCCGCGAAGGCCGAGGCCAGTGGGGCACCTTCGCGAACTTGGTCTAAGGCTTCTAGGGCATCGGCACGCATGGCCCGGTTGGACAGTGTTTCTGAAGCGGCTTGCACGGCCTTCAAAATCGGCACACCAGCACCTGCCAGCATCGCCAGGGTGCCGCAAAATCGTGCAGCGTTATAGCCTCTCGAGAGCCTTCCAAGCAGAGGAACTTGCAGCCAAGCTGCATCAAAGCGGGTTCGAAAAGCCAGATTGCGTTGCATCAGCATCAAACCAAGTGCACCACTGACGATCCCCAATAAAAGCACCCAGCCATGATTTTTCAAGAAACTGCTCAGATTCAGCATGATGACAGTCAAGAGGGGCAAAGCGCGTTTGGAGCTGCTGAAAACTGAAGCCACCTGTGGCACCACATAAGTGACTAAAAAAATCACGATCAACAGGGCAATCACAGACACAATAGCCGGATAAAGAGAGGCTGCAATCAATTGACTGCGCAAAGTTTGGCGCTCTTCGAGATCATCGGCCAAGCGTTCAAGTACCAACCCCAGTGCACCACTTTGTTCGCCTGCGGCCACCACACCGCAATAAACTTCATCAAATTCTTGGGGGGCTGAAGACAGTGCTTGGGCAAACGATGCCCCGGAATTGACTTCCGCCCTGAGGTGGGCCAACAACTCACGTTCTGGATTGCTACTGGCCTCTTCGCTCAAAGCGGTCAGTGCGCGCTCCAGCGGCAAGCCGCTGCTGACCAAGCCCGCGATTTGGCGAGTCCAGACAGCCAGGCCGGTGGCACTGAAAACACGCCGTTTGAACGTCACCCCTCCCTCAAGACCCCGGGCCGAGGAGACTGGGGTGACAGCCACGGGCACCAAAGCCTGGGCTCGAAGTTGAGACCTGGCTGCTTTGATATTGTCAGCGTCTAGCAAACCATTGAAGGTTTTACCTTCGGTATTGATGGCTTCAAATTTATAAGCAGGCATAGGGGCCTTGGGGTGAATTTAATCGCGGGTAACGCGCCAAACTTCTTCGATGGAGGTGATGCCCTGAGCCAGTAGACGTTCCCCATCTTCTCGCATCGAGCGCATCCCTGCTTGGGTGGCGGCCTCGCGCACTTGGGCTTCAGGAGCCCCTGAATGAATCAGGGAGCGCAGGGAATCATTGGTGATCATGAGCTCATAAACACCGGTTCGGCCCTTGTAGCCGCTGTAGCCGCATTCGGCGCAACCCACTGGCAGAACGCGGCCAGTGGCTTCATCGGGACGCTTGCAATGCGGGCAAAGGATACGAACCAAGCGTTGAGCCAGCACACCCAGCAGGCTTGAACTCAAAAGGAAGGGCTCAATACCCATATCAATGAGGCGGGTGATGGCACTGGGAGCGTCATTGGTATGTAGCGTGGCTAAGACCAGGTGACCTGTGAGTGATGCCTGAATGGCAATTTGCGCTGTTTCAAAATCACGGATTTCACCAATCATGATGATATCGGGGTCTTGGCGCAAAATAGCGCGCAGCGCTTTTGCAAAAGTCAACTCAATGCGTGGATTGACTTGGGTTTGACCAATACCGGGTAATTCATATTCGATGGGGTCTTCGACCGTGAGCACATTGGTGGTTTTGACGTCGAGTTCAGCCAAAGAGGCATAAAGTGTGGTGGTTTTACCCGAGCCGGTCGGGCCTGTGACCAGGACAATACCGTGAGGCTGGGTCACCAAGTGACGAAAACCCTGAAGTGTATCGCCACCCATGCCCAGGCCCTGGAGGCTGAATTTGGCATCACCTTTTTCCAGAAGCCGAAGCACAGCCCGCTCACCATGGGCCGAGGGCAAGGTAGAAACACGAACATCAACAGCACGCCCGCCGATACGAAGCGAGATCCGGCCATCTTGGGGCAGGCGCTTTTCGGCAATATCCAGTTCAGCCATGATTTTAAGCCGTGAGATGAGGGCCGCATGAAGGGCCTTGTTGGGTTGTACCACGTCACGCAGGGTACCATCAACACGAAAACGCACCGAACTGCTGCGCTCATAGGCCTCAATGTGGATGTCTGAGGCACCATCTTTGGCGGCCTGGGTCAAGAGGGCATTGAGCATGCGGATGATCGGGGCATCATTGGAGGCTTCGAGCAAGTCTTCAATGGCTGGAAGCTCCTGGAGCATACGGGAAAGATCAACCGCACTTTCGACTTCACCCACCACCGTGGCCGCACTGGATTCGCTGCCAGCATAGACCTCTGCAATACGCTGGGCCAGTGCGCTGGAGGCTTCATACTCAAACGTATCCACATGGTAAATTCGAAACACTTCCCCCACGGTACTGAGCGAAGTAGCTTCGCTGGCCCAAAGAGTGGCTTGATCAGGGTTTTGCTCCAGGAGCAGGGTGTGGGCCTTGGCAAAGCTGTACGGCAAAGGATATTTGACGCCCATGGTGTGATGATGGTTCAGGGTGAGGGGGAAAGCCCGGGAGTGGCTGGAGTCGTTTCAGGCCGCGGCGGCAAGAGCGTAGCGTCGTTGATCCCCATCACCGAGCTGGGCGCTGGTTGCACATTTTGCTGCTTGGCTCGGATCACATCATAGCGGTCGAGGGTGATGACATTTGCAGCGTCTTGAGTACGGATGACCATTGGCCGTAAAAACACCATCAAGTTGGTTTTGGTACGCTCGCGGCTGTCACTGCGAAACAAGCCCCCCAAAAGCGGCATATCACCCAAACCTGGCACCTTGGAAGACCCCCCGCTGAATTCATCCTTGAGAAGCCCGCCGAGCACCATGATTTGGCCATCATCAATGACAACCGTGGTTTCAATCGAGCTTTTATCGGTGGTGGGGCCAGCCGCCGAAGTGAGTTCTTTGAGTACCGCAGAGTTTTCTTGATAGATGCTCATGCGCACCGTGCCACCCTCGCCGATCTGTGGCTTGACCCTCAGAGTCAGACCGACATCTTTGCGTTCAATGGTCTGAAAAGGGTTGGTGGCACCTGTATTGCTGCCTGTGTTGGTGTATTGGCCGGTGATGAATGGCACATTTTGACCAATGACAATTTTTGCTTCTTCATTGTCCAGGGCGACTAAATTGGGGGTGGAGAGAATATCTGCGGCCGTATTCGATTCAAGAAACTGGGCCAAAGAGGCCAGGGTATAAACGCCCCCAAAATTACGAACCAAGCCAATGTTCAGGCCATTCCCTGGGGCTGTTGGGTTGCCCCGGCCAGCGGCGGCTGAAAGGCTGATGATGTTATTGGCCCCCGGAAAATTTGTGCCGGCAGCCAGCAATGTTTTGTCACCTTTGTGGCCCAGCAACCCTTGCCATTGAAACCCAAACTCGGCAGCTTTTTTGGCATCCACTTTGACAATCAGGGATTCGATGTAAACCTGTGCCCGCCGCGAGTCGAGTTGGTCAATCACAGCCCGAAGTTGTTTGTAAATGGGCTCAGGGGCCGTGATAATGAGTGAATTGGTGCTTGGGTCAGCCTGGATGAAGCCCCCGGTCGAGGGCCCAGCGGAAGCCGCCACGGGTGTGCTGGCTGGAGAGGCCGCGCTGCCCCCCAAGGGGGCTGGGGCAGGGGAGGGGCTCAAGGCTGGTGCAGTCAAAGCGCCACCTGTGCCACCGGCATGGGCGGTATAGGCCGCCCTTAAGATGGCAGCGAGTTTGCTGGCGTCAGCGTTTTTCAAATAAACAACCCAAATATTCCCCATGCCATGTATGGTGGGTTGGTCCAGCTTGGCGATCAAGCCTCGAATGGAGGCCAAACGAGCCTGGTTGGCGGCCTTGATCAGCAGGGAATTGCTGCGAGGGTCGACCATCACCGACATCAAGGGCTCTGCCGGAGCTCCCCCCTGAGGGGTCAGGGTTTCGGTC
>JBEIRS010000181.1:0-3614 GCA_040375795.1 Methylibium sp. | reverse complement strand
TCCAGAAAAAAATATTGTTGGCAAGGCTTTTTTTATTTGGATGAGCTTGCGTGATGTAAAAAGGATCGGCAGCTTCAATTGATTGGTTTTAAACGAAGGAGTACATTACATGCGCCAATCTTCTGCTTTTTTGACTAGAGTTCGTGGTTTTTCCTTGGTTAATATTCTGCTGCTCAGCGTACTTGGTTCTGCCCTGGCCATCGTCGCCATGAATGTTTTCCCGACTGTGAATGAGTACTTCACGATTCTCAAATCAATTGAAAGAATTTCAAAGCAGGCTCGATCTCCAGAAGAGGCAAAAGCATTGTTTTCAAAACAATTGGATGTTGAATACTCCATCAGTTCAATCAAAGCATCTGATTTGTTGGTGACAATGCAAAAAGAAAAACTAGTCATTAGCTTTGCTTATGACAAGGAAATTCTAATCCTAGAGCCAGTCTATATTCTCATTAAATATCGGGGGCGGTCGTCATAATCCGGCCGTTCATTCATGCAACCATTAAATGCGCTTCAATTCAAGCTTGGTTATCAGTTTGTCGATTCAAGCCTATTAAATCGAGCGTTAACCCATCGTAGCTTCAGCCACGAACACAATGAACGCGTTGAATTTCTTGGTGATGCAGTCCTGAGTTTGGCGATTTCTAGTCTCTTGTTTGAGCGTTTTGAAGGTTCTGACGAGGGCGATCTCACCCGGGTCCGTGCCCATTTGGTACGTGAAGAAAGTTTGCATCGTGTGGCTTTGTCACTCGGGCTGTCAGAGGTGCTTCGATTGAGCGAGGGCGAAGCCAAAAGTGGCGGAGGCCAGCGAGCATCGATTCTCGCTGATGCCCTAGAAGCCGTTTTGGGGGCGGTCTTTGTCGATGGAGGCTTTGATGCAGCTCGTGAAGTGGTGCGTAAAATGTTTGGTGAAATTATTGCCAGCACTGACATGACCGGGTGGGCCAAAGATGCCAAAACGGAGTTGCAAGAATGGTTGCAGGCTCGTCGCCTGACGGTTCCGGTGTACCGCATTGTGGCCACACGTGGCCAGCTGCATGCACAAATTTTTGAGGTTGAATGCGCTGTGCCTGCGTTATCCTTGGTGTATCTGGGTGAGGGAAAATCACGTCGCATGGCCGAGCAGGAGGCCGCTCGGCGAATGCTCGATGTCATCAAGGCCACTGACCGCCCAGGAGGGCCTTTACAGTCATGAAAAAAGAGTTTGGCAAAGTGAATGCCGCCATGCCAAAAACTTCCACAGAGCATCTTCATGCTCGTTCACCCGTGCCGAATACTTATGCTGGCTTGGTGGCCATTGTGGGGCGGCCCAATGTGGGTAAATCGACCCTTTTGAATGCCTTGGTTGGACAAAAAGTCAGCATCACATCCAATAAACCCCAAACCACTCGGCATCGAGTTCTAGGGGTGCGCACTGTTGGTGAATCACAATTCATCTTTGTTGATACCCCAGGCTTTCAAACTCACCACACTGGGGCTTTGAACCGGACATTAAACCGCACAGTTCAATCAGTATTGGCTGATGTTGATGTCGTTTTATGGGTTCTTGAGGCAGGCCGTTTTGGGTCGGATGATGCCAAGGTGCTTGCACTTTTACCCTCAGAGGCCCTCAGCAAACCTGTATTTATGATTGCGAACAAGCTCGATACGGTTCGCAATCGCTCTGATTTACTTCCTTGGCTTGCAGAAATATCACAGCATTATCCATTTGCTGAGTTGGTGCCTCTGTCAGCCCAGCGAAAAACCGATACTGAGCGATTGTTCGGCATCCTTCAACCTTATTTGCCACAGCAACCCTGGTGGTATGAGGCAGACGTTCTGACGGATCGGAATGAACGTTTTTTGGCCAGTGAAATCATTCGGGAAAAGCTATTTCGACTGACCGGAGATGAACTGCCTTATACCTCCACGGTTGTTATTGATCAATTTACTGAAGAGACTCATCGACGTCTTATCCATGCCAGCATTATCGTAGAGCGCGAGGCTCACAAGGGCATGGTCATTGGTCAGGGCGGGGAGCACCTGAAACGGATAGGTTCTGAGGCCCGTCATGAATTGCAATACTTGCTTCAGACCAAAGTCTTTCTTGAACTGTGGGTCAAGGTCCGATCTGGATGGGCTGATGACGAGGCTCACTTGCAGTCTTATGGTTACCGATGACCATTGAGGGGGTGTGGCCCGGCCCAAATCAATCGGCCGCCCTGAGTTAATCAGGAAGGTAACCGCTCTGATATAGAAGGTTCAGGGCCAATATGATCAGCGTGATGGCTATCATGACATTGAAGATGCGCAAATACAAAGGCTTGCTTAAAAAGCGTCGGATGATCACTCCAAATGCCACCCAAACAAACTTGGCTGGTAACCCGACCACGAGTCCGACCAGAGTGATCCAGAAGGCTCCCATGATGATATTTTGATCGCTGGGCATGAATACAGCAACCAAAGTGATTGCCTTAATCCAACTTTTTGGATTGATAACTTGAAATAATGCAGCTTGAGTGAATGACCACGGGGAAACAGTAGTCGTACTGCTGACAGACATGCGGCTTACCTCGCATGCGAGGTATATCAAATATAATGCCCCTAAGATGTGCAGGGTACGATTGAGTAGAGGAAACATTAAAAATATGCTACCTAACCCTAAGCACATCACAAAAGTATGCACGGCCACGCCACATTGGCAACCAAACAGTTGAGGAATAGAGGCACGGTAGCCAAAATTAGCGGCCGTGTTGGCCAGCATCAGATTGTTGGGGCTCGGTGTGCTAGATATGACAAGGCAATAAGCGGCAAGGGAGAAAAAATCGATCAGCATGCTCTGAACTCCTTTGAGCCTACCACTTGGCACCATCCGTCCCATGAAGACAACATGAGCTTGGCCATCAGAAATTTTCAGAGCAAGCAGCCTGCGCCCTTCACCGGATCAAAGCATGCATATATTTTTGACAGGTCCTGCGGTGATGATCATGAAAGCTGAGAAGCCTTCAATCATCTTTGATGATATGAACCTGAAAAAAACCAATGAAAATTGATGATCACAGCACAATGACCTCAAACAAAATATGTCAAGGCCAATTCAGACCTTTGATGTGAAAAATTATCCTTTTCTCAAACTTAGCTTACAAGATGAGAAATGCACGTTTCCCTGATTTCCTTGAGCATGTCAGCAACAATTGATTGCCTTAGCGATGGCTATGCCGGGATGCCAGATACATGTTTTCAATCAAGTCGGTGGCCAACATTGGGCCATTCCAGCCCGGCTCGACAGCCAAACCATGCCAAGCCACAGCATGGCGGGCAATGCTTAAAGGGGTTGTACTGGAATCTTGAGCCCACCAGCCAGCCATCCAGCCCGCGAGAACATCTCCTGTGCCCGGGCCTGCGAGTGAAGCATTGCCAAAAAGGTTGACAAATGGCGTGGCCCCAGGTGCTGCCAGTATGGTGCCGGAGCCTTTCAGTGCAACAACGCAGCCAAAATCGTCAGCCAATTTTTGAGCAGCCTGTAGACGGTTTTTTTGAATTTGTTCAACTCCACAGCCTATAATACGGGCCGCCTCCAGGGGGTGAGGCGTGAGAATGGTGGGTTGACCACGATGGCTACGTGCCCGTAAATCAAT
>JBEIRS010000043.1:0-8671 GCA_040375795.1 Methylibium sp. | reverse complement strand
TCTTGGCAATACCTAACCCCGCGCCGTCACCGCACATTGCATCGTTGAGAACTACACCACTCACAGCCATCCGCTGCGACTCGTTCAGCGCATCAACCACTTCGTTGCTTCGTACAACAAAAATAATCAGCCCTTTAAATGGACTGCCATTGCAGTGACCCGCATAGAGTAATCTATGGCGGTTACGTTTTTGGTCAAGCAGCCAAGAGAGATTCGGTCAACCCCTGTGGCGGCAATTTCTTGGAGCTGCTGGAATTGCACATTGCCCGACACTTCAAGCAAAGCTTTTCCTTGGTTGAGGTGAACGGCTTCACGCATTTGACTGACATTGAAATTATCAAGCAGCACACTGTGGGCACCACATTGAAGGGCTTGACGTAGCTGGTCTAGGGTTTCCACTTCAATTTGAATGCCCACCTTTGATTCAAGGGCCTGGGCCTGAGCCAACACTTGAGGGATTCCCCCGGCGGCTGCAATGTGGTTTTCTTTGATCAACATACCGTCCCATAGTGCCAGACGTTGATTGTGGCCACCGCCAATCCGTACTGCATATTTTTGGGCTTGCCGAAGGCCAGGCAGGGTTTTACGGGTATCAAGAACGAGGCAGCCGCGAGGGTTGGGTGAGCTGCCTTCAATGGCTTTGACGTAGCGGCGTGTGACGGTGGCCGTCCCCGAGAGCAATTGCAAAAAGTTCAAGGCGGGGCGTTCTGCGGACAACATGGCGCGCGCTGAGGCTTGAATTGTGCACACCACGCTGTCAGGAGCCATGTCAGCACCTTCTGCAAAAAACCAGTTGATGCTTGATTGGGGATCCAATGCTTGAAAACAGGCATCGAACCAGGCTTGGCCACACAAGACAGCCGCCTCTCGAACAATCAGCTTGGCCTCGATTGTTTGTGTGGCTGGGATCAGTTCGGCAGTCCAGTCACGCAGACCGATGTCCTCCATCAGGGCATCATGAACGTTGCGATTTCTTGCAATATCAAGGGTTTCATTCAAGTCAAAATGAAGGCTCATGGTTCAGGCAGCACCGATTTTTGGAACAAACCCAGCGTGGGGATGCGCTGTGCTGGCTGGGTTGCGTTGAACAAAGTCAAGCATGCGATCAATACAGCCCCAGGCTTGGTCACGAATGAAGGGGTCGAGCTGAATTTCCCCGGTGTCTTTTTCCAGGCAGTCAAGCACGCCCTGTAGCGCATTCATGGCCATCCAGGGGCAGTGCGCACAGCTTTTGCAACTGGCACTTTGCCCCCCCGTGGGGGCCTCGATCAGGGTTTTGTGAGGCGCCACCTGCCGCATACGATGCAAAATGCCATTGTCGGTGGCCACAATGAAGGTGTCAAAAGGCAGATTTTGGACGGCCGCCAGCAACTGAGAGGTCGAACCTACCACATCTGCAAGGCGCACAACGGCCTCGGGAGATTCAGGGTGAACCAGCACCTTGGCCAGCGGATATTGTTGTTTGAGTAATTCGAGTTCAAGCCCTTTGAATTCATCATGAACAATACAAGCCCCTTGCCACATGAGCATATCAGCCCCAGTTTGTTCCTGGATGTAGCGTCCCAGATGGCGGTCAGGGGCCCAAAGAATTTTTTGGCCTTGGGCATGAAGGTGGCTGACGATCGATAAGGCACAACTGCTTGTGACCATCCAGTTGGCCCGGGCCTTGACAGCCGCACTGGTGTTGGCATAGACCACCACCTGGCGATCGGGGTGGGCATCACAAAACTGGCTGAATTCATCAGGGGGACAACCAAGATCAAGGGAACAGGTGGCCTCAAGATCGGGCATCAGAATTCGCTTGTGAGGACTTAAAATTTTGGCGCTTTCACCCATGAACCGAACCCCTGCCACCACCAAGGTGGAGCTGGGATGGTCACGGCCAAAGCGGGCCATCTCGAGGGAATCGGCAACGCAACCACCGGTTTCCGTGGCCAAATCTTGCAGGTCGCCATCGACATAATAATGGGCCACAAGCACGGCATTGTGCTGACGAAGCAACTCGGCGGCCCGAACTTTGAGTGCTTGATTTTCCTGGGGAGACAATGAAGGTGGAACCTTTGCCCAGGCTTGAGCCAGGCTGCTTTGGCCTTGAGCATTTTGACGTGGGTAATCGAAAAAAATTTGCTTCATACCCATTGTTTATCAATGTCCATGAGATTGAGGCGTGCTGTTGTCAGGTTTGTGTGTTGTTTGTCGAGCAGGGCCATGATGAAAATACCATCCTGTTGGGACGATGTTCGCAGAATAATTTGGCAATGACCGGTGCTGGTGGTGAATTCATCAAAGGGTGCAAGCCCCATCAATTGCGCTGCTTGGCGGTGTGCTCGAATCAATTGAATCGATGCAAGCACCGCTTTGTCAAGGAGCGATTCGTGCCCGCATTGCGAATGATGGGCAAGAATTTTGCCGCTTTTTTCGGCAATCACTGCGCAAGCAAGCAAGCCCTGGATGGTGCTGTTTTTTCTGAAACTGGCTTGCAGCTGGTTCAGATGATGGAGGGGGGTTTTCACTGAAAGGGTGGGTGTTTCCGGCCGCTGAGCCCCTTGATCATTTGAAAAGGACGCATAAGCAGGCCTATCCAGGAGAGGGGCCGACATGGCATGACGTGGCTCAGGCCCACTGAAAAAATCAGGGTAAGAAGCCGGGCTTGAAAATGCGCCCGGCAAGGGAGCGCAGGGGTTTGAGGGGCCGGTATGCACCAGCACTTCAGCCATTTGGGGCTCTTTAGGAGATGACAAGGAGGAGAGATTGGGAAAAAAAGACACCGTGACAGGCCCCTCGATGGGAGCATAGTGATTGACGATGCGTGAGTTTTTCATGCTTTGAAGGTCAGCTGGGTGTTTGACCAAGCTCCCACTGTGTTGACCCGTCGCTGGCAAGGATAAAGGTGCAATTCCTTCCAGATGTCATGGCAGCAAGCGTTTGGTGTTTGATGTCAGAGCCTTCTATGTTAAGGCATTACGCTGACTACAATAGCCTGTTATGGCAAAACAATCTTCTCAAAACAATGGCCGCTACGGCGAGTCATCGATCCGGGTGCTTAAGGGCCTTGAGCCTGTCAAACAGCGACCGGGCATGTATACCCGCACCGATCACCCTTTGCACATTATTCAGGAGGTTATTGACAATGCCGCCGACGAAGCCTTGGCAGGCTACGGCCAGCGCATTGACGTGACCTTGCATACCGATGGCTCGGTCAGTGTCGAAGATGACGGCCGCGGAATTCCTTTTGGAATGCACCCTGAAGAAAAGGTTCCTGTGCTTGAAATCGTTTTTACTCGCCTGCATGCCGGTGGTAAATTTGACAAGGGCTCTGGGGGGGCTTATAGCTTTTCCGGGGGCTTGCATGGTGTGGGGGTGAGTGTGACCAATGCCTTGTCGTCACGCTTGAGTGTCTCGGTATGGCGTGAAGGGCAGGTGGCGCAACTGATTTTTGCCGGTGGTGATGTCATTGACGGTTTATCTAAACGCAAAATGGGCGCCACAGACCGAAAAAATGGCACAACGGTACGGGCTTGGCCCGATCCTCAATATTTTGACAGCATTGATTTCCCGCATGCTGATTTGCTTCACCTTTTGCGCAGCAAAGCGGTCTTGATGCCCGGCGTGAAAGTCAGTTTGAGGGTTGAAAAAACCGCTGAGCTTCAAACGTGGTGGTACCAAGGGGGTCTGCGTGACTATCTCATGCAGTCGCTCTTGGCCGATCCTGTTATTCCGCTTTTTGACGGCGCGCATTACGCTGATGCAGCCGAGACTGAAAATTTTGCAGCGGGTGAGGGGGCCGCGTGGTGTGTGGCATTCACCGAAGAGGGGGTTCCCCTGCGCGAAAGTTACGTCAACTTGATTCCCACGGTGGCCGGCGGCACCCATGAGTCTGGCCTGAAAGAAGGCCTCTTTGCGGCCATCAAGGGTTTCATTGATTTGCACAGCCTGCTTCCCAAAGGGGTCAAACTCATCCCCGACGATGTTTTTTCGCGTGCCAGTTTCATTTTGAGTGCCAAGGTTCTTGACCCTCAATTTCAAGGGCAAATCAAAGAACGCCTCAACAGTCGTGATGCCTTGCGCTTGGTGGCCGCCTTTGTCAAGCCGGCCCTCGAATTGTGGCTCGGTCAACATGTGGAGGCCGGGAAGAAACTCGCCGAGTTGGTCATTCGTCAGGCACAGTCTCGCCAGCGTGCCAGCCAGAAAGTGGAAAAGCGCAAGGGTTCAGGGGTGGCGGTTTTGCCTGGCAAACTGACAGACTGCGAAAGCCGGGACCTCACCCTCAATGAGGTGTTTCTCGTTGAGGGTGATTCTGCGGGGGGCAGCGCTAAAATGGGCCGCAACAAAGAAACTCAAGCGATCCTGCCTTTGCGTGGAAAGGTCCTTAATGCTTGGGAGGTCGAGCGAGACCGGCTGTTTGCCAATCATGAAATTCACGATATTTCAGTGGCCATCGGGGTTGATCCTCACGGGCCTGCTGATACAGCAGATTTATCGGGTTTGCGTTACGGGAAAATTTGCATCCTGAGCGATGCCGATGTGGATGGCTCTCACATTCAGGTGCTTTTGTTGACACTTTTTTTTCGCCACTTTCCCAGGCTCATTGAGGCAGGCCACCTCTATATTGCCAAGCCTCCTTTGTTTCGCGTGGATGCGCCCGCCCGGGGCAAAAAACCTCCTGCCAAGCTTTATGCCCTTGACTCAGCGGAGCTCGCAGCCATTCTGGATAAGCTGCGCAAGGAAGGTGTGCGCGACAACACTTGGGCCATCAGTCGCTTCAAAGGGCTGGGTGAAATGAGTGCGGAGCAACTCTGGGATACCACCCTCAACCCGGACACCCGCCGCTTGCTCCAAGTCACCTATGGTCGTTCAGGGTTTGCGTCCACAGTAGCGTCCTTGACCAAACTGATGGGCAAAGGCGAAGCGCAGTCACGTCGGGAGTTGATGGAACGGCATGGGCATCATGTGGAGTTGGATGTCTGATGAACATTTTTTCTTTCAAGGGGTTCACCATGCTCCTGTCTACTTTATGCTGTGGGGCAGCCCCTGTCTGGGCTGAAGGGCTGGAAAGTGACAATGATGCCAGCCTGATTCATCATGTGATTGCTCCCTTTCATGCACCTCCCCCCCCCTTGATTTCTGAGGAAGCTCAAAAAATTCAAGCAGCAATTGCCCCTGCACCGATCACGGCGCTTGAACTTGCGGTGGCTGATACCTCAGCCAAGCTGCCAAAGCTTGTGTCAAGTGGCCTGGGCTGGCGCAAGGATGAAAGCTCCCATGACTGGATGTTGCGCTTAAATGCATCGACAGCGGTGCGCCAGCTTGATCATTTACTCCATGAAGCTGGGCGTGCGGCCCAGGTTGATCCCTTATTGCTCAAGGCGCTGATTGCGGTTGAATCATCTTATATGCCGAGCGCCGTGTCTCCCCGAGGGGCTTTGGGTTTGATGCAAATCATGCCTGGCACGGCCGATTTTTACGCAACCGCTTCAGAGCGGCAGCGCCCGGCTGCTGAGCGCATGATCGAGCCGCGCACCAATATACTCACGGGTGCACGCATATTGGCTGACCTGCTGCGTCGCTTCCAGCGTATCGACCACGCCCTGGCCGCCTGGAATGCGGGTGAGGCGGCTGTGCGCAAAAGTGGTGGCCTGCCACCGATCCATCAAACTGAACGTCACGTGACCAAAGTCATAGAGCTCTATTCGGCCTTGGTCCGTCATCAGTCAGCATCCCGTGGGGGGAATGATGAACAATAATGTCACTCATCGGGTCGATGCTGCTGACACCGATGCAGTTGCTTTGGCGCATTATGCCGAGCGTGCCTATTTGGACTATGCCCTCAGCGTGGTCAAGGGCCGGGCGTTGCCTGATGTTTGCGATGGCCAAAAGCCAGTACAGCGCAGAATTCTCTTTGCCATGGCCCGCATGGGATTGGCTTTTACCACCGCCAATGGGCCCAAAGCCGTCAAAAGTGCCCGGGTGGTGGGCGATGTCTTGGGCCGTTTTCACCCCCACGGGGATCAAGCCGCCTATGATGCCATGGTGCGCATGGCCCAAGATTTTTCGCAGCGCTACCCCTTGATCGATGGGCAAGGTAATTTTGGCTCCCGCGATGGCGATGGTGCTGCCGCCATGCGTTACACAGAAGCCCGTTTGTCACCGATCACCCGTTTATTGATGGATGAAATCGATGAAGGAACGGTCGATTTCATGCCTAATTATGATGGGTCGGCTGAAGAGCCGCGCCAACTTCCAGCGCGCCTGCCCTTTGTGCTGCTCAATGGGGCGAGTGGCATTGCTGTGGGTTTGGCCACCGAAATGCCTCCCCACAATTTGCGTGAAGTGGCTGCGGCGGCTATCGCCCTGATCAAAAACCCTTCACTTGCTGATGATGAACTTTTTCAATTCATTCCTGGGCCAGATTACCCAGGTGGTGGCCAAATCATCAGCAGCGAAACCGATATTCGTGCCGCTTACTTGAGTGGCCGCGGCAGCCTGAAGGTGCGTGCGTGCTGGAAAATCGAAGACTTGGCCCGGGGTCAATGGCAACTGGTCGTCAATGCGCTGCCCCCCAGCGTCAGCAGCCAAGGGGTTTTAGAAGAAATTGAAGAGCTGACCAATCCGAAAGTCAAACTTGGCAAAAAAAGCCTTTCAAGTGAGCAAACTCAGCTCAAGGCCACCTTTTTGGCTTTGCTTGATGCCGTGCGTGATGAATCCAGCCAAGAGGCCCCGGTCAGGCTGGTGTTTGAGCCCAAGAGTCGCACGACAAACCCACAAGAACTGCTTCAGACCCTGTTGGCCCACACTCGCCTGGAAAGCAGCGCACCAATCAATCTGACCCTGGTCGGCGCCGATGGCCGACCGACCCTCAAAAGCCTGCGGCAAGTATTGAGTGAATGGCTTGAATTCCGTCTTTTGACAGTTCAGCGCCGAACCCGCCACCGTCTCAATCAAGTGCTCGACCGCATTCATGTGCTGGAGGGCCGACAACAGGTGTTGTTGAATATCGATGAAGTGATCCAGCTCATTCGTCACGCTGACGACCCCAAGCTGGCCTTGATGGAACGATTCCATCTTAGCCTGCGTCAAGCGGAAGACATTCTTGAAATTCGCTTGCGGCACTTGGCCAAACTTGAAGCCATCAAAATCGAGCAAGAACTCCAGACGCTCCGAGTAGAGCAAGCCAAGCTTGAAGCTATCTTAAGCAGCCCGGCGGCACTGAAGCGAACCGTCATCAAAGAAATCGAGGCTGATGCCAAGCTGTATGGCGATGATCGGCGCACTTTGATTCAAGCCGACAAAAAAGCCGTTGCAGAAGTCAAAATTTCAGACGAGCCCGTGACCGTGGTGGTGAGCCTGAAAGGCTGGGTGCGCTCACTCAAGGGGCATGATGTCAACCCGGCCACCCTTCAATTCAAAGCTGGTGATTCTCTTTATGGCACCTTTGCATGCCGCTCTGTGGATCAGCTTTTGACTTGGAGCAACAAGGGGCGGGTTTATTCCACCTCGGTGGGCAGTTTACCCAGTGGGCGTGGTGATGGCCAGCCGATCACCAGCCTGATCGAGCTAGAGGCAGGGTCCCACGCGGTGCATTATTTTGCAGGCTCCCTCGAGCACCCCCTGGTGCTGGCAGGCAGTGGTGGCTACGGCCTTATCGCTCAAGTCCAAGACATGCTCTCACGCCAAAAGGCAGGTAAAAGCTTCTTGAGCCTCTTGCCCACCGAGCAGCTTTTGCCTCCGGTTTCAGCCCAAGGCAGCGAGCTTGCCAGCCTGGCCCTGAGCGGCCGCTTGTTGGTGTTTCCTTTGAGTGAACTCAAGCATCAGCCCAAAGGTGGGCGTGGCTTGAAATTGATTGACTTGGAGAGCACCGACACCTTGCTCAGCTTGGCGGTATTCACTCATGCTTTGCAAGTGCAAGGTAGCGGACGGGGCGGCAAGCCCAAAGAAGAACTTCTCAAAGGCCCCGCCCTGGCCACCTACCTCGCCACACGCGGGCGCAAAGGAAAACCCCTGAATACCCCCATGACACCCTCCCGCGTGCAACCTGGCTGACTCCCAATGCCCGCAGGGCGAGTGGTAAAACGGCCGCTTTGCGACAACGCGCAAAATAACAAATCAACCGTCATGCTGCGCGCAGTCGCAGCATCCAGAGAATCACATCATCCCATTTTTAGTTCGGGAGAACCGGGGGTAATGTTTGGATTTCTGTTCTGCGGATCAATCTGCTGATTTACTGGGAATATTTTAGGCATTATATATTTTAAATTTTTTATATTATCAGTTTGATCAATAACCTGCCTATTGATGTTTTGTTTTTTAAGATGGTTATTTATTGATGCCTCAGGTAGGGTTGCATCAGAGGCTAACTTTGCAAGTTCTTTGAGAGTGCTATATGGCAGTTTTTTACTCACCTGAACATAAAATTTCTCGGCTCCTGTATCGATTTTATATATTAATGTTGTTTGATCTTTTGGATTAATTGCAAAACTGATGGTTACCTCTTTTGGTTCTAAGTTAGGCGAACGATCAACAACATCCGCCCCCAAAAGATTATTTCCTTTTTTGCCATCTCCAAGGGTATCCATGTACTTAAATAATTCTTTTTGAAGTATTTTTGTTTCACGATTTCTCTCGACTGGGTCCTTCTCTGCTTCTATCTTTTCAATCCTTCTTTGAAGGTAGG
>JBEIRS010000014.1:0-11950 GCA_040375795.1 Methylibium sp. | reverse complement strand
TTCATACCTGGCTTTGCAAATATGGTGCATGGTGAGTTGGGTGCGCCCCCAATGCAAACTTTGTCATCACAAGGGGTGTGTGTCGCTGGCGTCAGTGCCATAGAGTTTGCCGCTCAAGGTATTGAATTAGGAGCGCATGCCAATGCCCTTGCAGTGGCAGTGGAGATGCCATCGCGAATGTTCAAACGCTCACGATTTGCAACGCGAAATTACGAATCTGATTTTGATGCCCATTTTTTGCGCTGGATGCTGTCTGATGGCGCAGGTGCTATGTTGTTAGGTCGATCTCCACAGGTGAGAAATGGTTTGTGCATCAAGCTCAAATGGATACACCAGAAAAGCTTTTCTGGCGACTACCCGGTGTGTATGCAACTGGGTTTAACCGAAGATCGAACCAAGTCTTTTCTAGACTATCCCTCTGCAGCAGAGGCTGAGGCGCAAGGAGCAATGTTTTTGCGCCAAGATACGCGGCTACTGCCACATTTGTTTGACGTTTGTATTCATGAGTATTTGAAGCTGGTTAACGATGGCTGGCTGCATTCAAACCAAGTGGATCATTTTCTGTGCCACTACTCATCTGAAAAATTTATGCCAGTTGTACAAAGCTTGTTAAAGAAGGCTGACCTTACGATTGCTCAGGACAAATGGTTTAGCAATCTGCGCACACGAGGTAACACGGGGGCCGCCTCTATTTTCATCATGCTCGCAGAATTTTTGCAAACGAAGGCCATTCAGGCTGGACAAAACATTTTATGTTTCATCCCTGAGTCGGGTCGAATGACTGCAGGCTTTATGTTGTTTGAAGTATTTGATAGCGCAACTGCTGAACATCAGTCCAATACCTCGCAGAGTTCTCCGAGTGTGAGCGCAGCCGAGGAGCGCAGCAATTGTCCAGGACATGTGGTTATTGGTTCATTAGCGCAGGAAATTCAACCACCACATCAGCCAACGGATGGCTCGTCTGCTTTGCAACCCATGCTCACCCAACTGGCCAGCGTATGGCAAGATTACCGTTCACAAGTTTGGCGAACCCCCATCGTGCAGCAACTGGTACAAGGCCAATTTACAGTAGAGTCTTACCAGCGATGGACTGCCAATTGGATACCCCAAGTACGTGAGGGGAGCCAATGGATGCGTCAGGCGGTAGCCTCTCTCAACGAGGATTTTGCCAAGCTCAGTCAGTTAATAGAGACGCATGCCGATGATGAGCAAAATGATTTCAGAATTTTGTACCACGACTACTTGGCTGCCGGTGGCAACTTGCCCTTGGACGCCCTCCAACGCAACCCTGGAGGTGAGGCCCTCAACGCCTATTTACATGCACTGGCTGGGACACCCAACCCCATTGGTCTGCTCGGGGCCATCTACATCATTGAAGGCACTGGTCAGCGTATTATTCCAGCCTTATTGCCTTTGTTGCGACAACAGTTGACCCTGCCTCCGCAGGCGTTTAGGTTTTTGCAATACCACGGCGCCAACGATGAAAATCATCTCACGCGCTGGCTGGCCGCAGCGGAAATCGTAGTTGGCTTAGATGCCAACCTAGTGCAAAGCATTGTTGCCACCGCAAGACGCACCGCGCAGTTGTACTTGATGCAGTTTGATCACATTGAGTGAGGATGGTGACCTATGCAAAAGCCTCACTTTTTAGACCAAACCCATGATCCAAACGACCCCAACCCGTGGCTGGCCTTGTACATGGACGAAAGAACTCCTTTGCCAGACCATGTCAAGAGAGCTTGGCTGAGTGATTCAGCATCTACATCGCGCCAATATCTCTTGCCAGTCATCAGACCATTGGCCCGATTTTTGATCATTTTGATACAACTGCTGAAGATTGTATTACCCAATACATGGTCATCTTCCACGCTCTTGCACCGTATTTTGGTTTGGGGATTAAAGCATTTTGCTTCGCCACAGGCCAACTGGCTGATATTGCGACACTTTCATTTGGGCTCTCAAATACTGCAATTCATTGCTACAAATGCGGGGGTGCAAATTCCGATGTCACCCTTGGAACCCACCAAGCTTGCTGACTTGACCGACCATTTGTTTGTAAAACATGACGTGAACTTATTCAATTTTGTGATCAATTTGAATAAAGCATTACGAGATCAGCAACGGTGTTTGGGCCCAGTCCAGAACATCGATTTCAGCATGATTTTGGACCCTCCCCTCGCGCTTGACAGCATGCCATCTGGCCGACTCAATCGAATAGACGTTCAAACTGCGATTGAAATTTTCACACCGGTATACCAACTTTTTCTCACCGACAATGACTTTTGGCGGGCCTCCAATTCATTGCAACTGGATGAAACGATCGGGGTTTATGTTGCAACAATTTTGAGCAGTCCAGAGCATTTACTATTACTGAACAACAAACACCCCTTGGTGCCCCTGTCTACCCTGCATGCAGGACACAGACTCGTACTGCATGGTTTGTCCAGCGAAATGTTGCATTGCATACTGAGCCAAATGAAAATGAAGGCTATTTCGGGCTCCATTCATCCCATGGCAAAAAAGCCCCAAGCGTAAAGAGTCAAACCTGCGCCATCCAAGTGCATCAATATGGCCACGCCAGGCTACCGCCCTTGACCCAAAGCCTGAATGACCTCAGGCGGTGCCTGAACCAGCTCGATCAAAACACCCTCACCGCCCCAGGGAAATTCATCGTTGCCACGTGGGTGGATAAAGCAAACGTCATGGCCGGCGGCGCCGCGGCGAATGCCGCCAGGGGCCCAACGCACACCTTGGGTGGTGAGCCAGTTCACCGCTGCGGAAAGGTCATCCACCCAGAGCCCGATATGATTGAGGGCGGGCAGATGCACCGCAGGCTTTTGGGCGGGGTTCAGGGGCTGCATGAGATCTACCTCGACCTCGCCAGCCCCTCGGCCCAAGGTGCAGATGTCTTCATCCACATTTTCAGGTTCAGACTGGTAATGCCCCTTGGCCCTTAGGCCCAGTAGATCCACCCATAAAAATCGCAAACGGGCTTTGTCAAGCCCACCCACGGCCACTTGTTGCAAACCCAAGACTTGAAATGGTCGGTTCATCAAAACCCTCACAGATCACTTAAAACGCAGAATGGGCTGATCTACCGACAAGCTCTCGCCGCAAGTGGCCAGGCATTCCTCCACAAGCCCATCACTCTGTGCCAAAAGTAAATTTTCCATTTTCATGGCTTCAATGACAGCAAGTTTTTCACCCGCAGATACCGCTTGACCCGGCTGAACGCAAATCTCAGTCAAAAGCCCGGGCATCGGTGATAAGAGCAACGTGGAGAGATCAGGCAGTGGCTTGATCGGCATGATCTGATTCAGGCGGGCCGCCGTGGGCGACAACACCCGGGCATCTACGACCACCCCACGATGGCTGAGACGATAATTCAGCCCGATTCTTTCAAGCTGAAGGAGAAAAGGCCGACCATCAAAGCGACCCTTCAGTCTGATGCCACCCAAAGCCTCCCCAAGCTCCAGGCGATTGACGTGCCCTTGTTGTGAGACCTCCATGAATTCACCATCAGAATCATGGCGCGCACGCAACCTTACAGGCGTTGATTGCGGGGCTTGGGCAGGCCGTACACGCTGAACGACAAAATCCTCACCCACTTGAAACTCGTGACCGGGCAATTGCCCGCTCAGGCCCCTGAGATGGCTCAGCCAGCGCCAGTGTACTGCTGCGGCCACCGCCAGTAAAAAATCAGGATCGGGGTGGCTGGCCGTGGCACTGTCATAGCCCTGAGGAAAATAATCAGCCACAAAACCAGTATGCAGATTGCCATCAATGAATTGTGGATGTTCAAGCAGGGCGGATTGAAATGAAAGGTTGCTGCGAATGCCACGAATCACAAAGGCATTGAGGGCCTCACGCATCCGGGCGATGGCATCGGCCCGGTTCGTTCCATGACTGATAAGCTTGGCGATCATGGCGTCATAGTGCACGGACACTTCACCCCCCTCTTCTACCCCGCTGTCAATACGAATGCCATAGGTGTCGACAGACCGATGGGCGGCCTCCAAGTTGGCATCAGGGGGCACAAAGTGAACCAGACGCCCGGTGCTTGGGAGAAATTGTCGGGCGGGGTCTTCAGCATTGAGACGGCATTCGATGGCCCAACCCCGACGGGGAATGTCAGACTGTTTGAAACCCAAAGCCTCACCCGCAGCCACACGGATCATTTGTTCGACCAAATCCAGGCCGGTGATGCACTCAGTGACGGGGTGCTCGACTTGCAAGCGGGTGTTCATTTCAAGAAAATAAAAGCTTTTGTCCTGCCCCACCACAAACTCGACCGTACCCGCAGACTGATACCCAACCGCTTTCGCCAGAGCCACCGCTTGGGCGCCCATGGCCTGCCGGGTGGCTTCATCAAGAAAGGGGCTGGGGGCCTCTTCGATCACTTTTTGGTGACGTCGTTGAATAGAACACTCACGCTCCCATAAAAATACCGCCTGGCCATAGGCATCTGCCAGCACCTGAATTTCGATATGCCGGGGCTGACTGATCAATTTTTCGATGAACACCCGATCGTCGCCAAAACTGTGACGAGCTTCATGACGACAAGCCCCAAAAGCCTGATGCAGTTCCGTGTCATTGAAGGCCACTCGCAGGCCGCGCCCTCCGCCACCGGCACTGGCCTTGACCATGACCGGGTAACCGAGTGCCTGTGCGATACATGCCGCATCATCGAGTGATTCAATGGCCTCGTTGTGGCCCGGAATGGTGCGTACCCCCGCAGCCATCGCCAACTTCTTGGAAGCGATTTTATCGCCCATGGCTGCAATGGCTGCATGTTTGGGGCCAATGAAAACAATCCCTGCCTCTTCCACGCGCCGGGCAAATTCGGCGTTTTCGCTCAAAAAACCATACCCTGGGTGAATGGCCTGTGCACCGGTTTGGAGGGCGGCCTGGATCATTTTATCGATCACCAAGTAAGACGCTTGACTTGGCGCAGGCCCCAACAAAACAGCCTCATCGGCCAGAGCCACATGCAAGGCCTCGCGGTCAAGCTCGGAATACACCGCCACAGTGGCAATGCCCATTTTGCGCGCTGTTTTGATGACCCGGCAGGCAATCTCGCCGCGATTGGCAATCAGGATTTTTTGGAACATGATGCGAGAGAATGGGGGGTCAAACCATACCGGCAGGCCAAGCACCTGGCCGATCAGGCAAAATTTGAAGGCTTATAAAGGAATGTTGCCATGCTTACGCCATGGGTTTTCAAATTTCTTGTGCCGCAGCATCATAAGAGACCGACAAATTCGCTGGCGCGTTTCATGGGGCTGAATAATGTCATCGATGTAACCACGAGCCCCAGCCACAAAAGGGTTGGCAAAGCGCGCCTTGTACTCGGCCTCGCGGGCCGCCAGTTTGGCAGGGTTCGATTTGTCTTCACGAAAGATGATCTCAACCGCGCCGCGAGCCCCCATGACGGCGATCTCGGCATTGGGCCAGGCGAAGTTGACATCACCACGCAAGTGTTTGGAAGCCATCACATCATAGGCCCCACCATACGCTTTGCGCGTGATCACCGTGACCTTCGGTACCGTGCATTCTGCATAGGCATACAAGAGTTTGGCCCCATGCTTGATGATGCCGCCATACTCTTGTGCGGTGCCCGGCAAAAACCCTGGCACGTCCACCAAGGTGATCACCGGGATATTGAACGCATCGCAAAAACGCACAAAGCGGGCCGCCTTGGTGCTGCTTTTGATATCCAGGCAGCCTGCCAAAACCAAAGGCTGGTTGGCCACCACCCCCACCACTTGGCCTTCCATGCGGCCAAAACCAATTAAGATATTGGGTGCAAACTCAGATTGCAATTCAAAAAAATCGCCGTCGTCCAAAATTTTCAAAATCAATTCTCGCATGTCATAAGGCTGATTGGAGTGCTCGGGAACCAAGGTATTCAGAGAGTATTCCAGGCGGCCGGCGGGGTCTTGACTGGGCAAAATGGGTGCTTTTTCACGATTGTTGAGTGGCAGGTAATTGAAAAAGCGCCGCAGCATCAGCAGGGCTTCGACATCGTTTTCAAAGGCCAAATCCGCGACGCCACTCTGGCGGGTGTGAGTCAGGGCGCCACCCAACTGCTCGGCGCTGACCTCTTCATGGGTCACTGTCTTGACCACCTCCGGCCCCGTGACAAACATATAAGAGCTGTCTTTGACCATGAAAATAAAATCAGTCATGGCTGGGCTGTACACCGCTCCGCCTGCACATGGGCCCATCATCAGGCTGATTTGTGGCACCACTCCAGAGGCCAGCACATTGCGCTGAAATACTTCGGCATAGCCTCCCAGAGAGGCCACGCCCTCCTGAATGCGCGCCCCACCTGAATCATTCAGGCCAATGATCGGCGCCCCCACTTTCATGGCCTGGTCCATGACCTTGCACATCTTTTCAGCATGAGATTCAGACAAGGCTCCCCCAAAAACGGTGAAGTCTTGACTGAAAACAAACACCAGGCGACCATGAATCATGCCGTAGCCGGTGACCACCCCGTCCCCCGGGATTTTTTGTTCAGCCATGCCGAAGTCTTGGCAGCGATGCTCGACAAACCAGTCCCATTCTTCAAAGCTCCCTTCATCCAGCAGCAACTCAATGCGCTCACGCGCGGTCAGTTTGCCTTTGGCGTGCTGAGTGGCAATGCGCTTTTCACCCCCGCCTAAATGCGCCAAGCGTTTTTTTTCTTCGAGTTGCGCCAAGATTCTTTGCATAAAATTTGCTCCGGGTTCGCTGAATCAGTGTGTTGACGGCGACGATGGCTCAAAAAGGCGCATCAATTTCTTGACGGCTTCGGTGGGCAGCATCTGCCCCTCGACCACCGCATTTTCAATGGGCCGCAAAGCTTCATGAACCGCAGGGTGAGCGCAAAATTTTGCCATCAAACGGGCATGGATCAAATCCCACATCCAGGCCCGCCATTGCTCTTGGCGGCGTTGATCAAACCGCCCTGTAGCCCGCAGGGCTGCTGCCTGATGCTGCACACGATCCCAAAAGTCATGCAGGCCCTCGCCGCGCAGGGCGCTCAAGCGCAGTACATCAGGGGCTTGACCAAGGTGTGTTGGCCTCTGAGCCATCGCAATCTGAGACTGAGCCAAGGCCGCCGCTTCGGGGTCCAGGTCAGACTTATTGATCACGATGAGATCGGCCCATTCCATCACGCCACGTTTCATGGCTTGCAGGTCGTCTCCGGCATGGGGCAATTGCAACAAAACGAACAAATCAGTGAGGTCAGCGACTGCCGTTTCACTTTGACCCACGCCCACCGTCTCAACAATCACGATATTAAACCCTGCAGATTCCACCAGCAGCACCGCTTCACGGGTTCGAGCCGCCACGCCCCCGAGGGTGCCCGAGCTTGGACTGGGGCGAATAAAAGCGGCGGGGTGCGAAGCCAACTGCTCCATTCGGGTTTTATCGCCCAAAATGGAGCCCCCATGGATCCGCGAAGATGGGTCAATGGCCAGCACAGCCACACGATGCCCCTGAGCCACCAGCATCAAGCCCAGGGCCTCAATGAAGGTTGACTTGCCTACGCCCGGCACGCCACTGATGCCTAATCGCAGCGACGCCCCGGTATATGGCAACGCCTGCGCCAATAAAATTTCGGCCCGCTCGCGATGATCCTCTCGGCTGGACTCAATCAGGGTGATCGCCTTGGCCAAGGCCCGCCTGTCGCCCGAGCGCAGGCCTGTCAACAGGGGGTCAATGATTGAAGAACCCCTTTCAGAGCAAGGGACTTTTGCAGGGGAAGAATCTGAAACCATCACAGGGCCTCAAACGGCCAGCATCGCCTTGATTTTTTCGAGGACATCCTTGGCTGACACTGGAATGGGCGTTCCTGGGCCATAAATACCGCGTACACCGGCTTCAAATAAAAAAGCATAATCCTGGCGTGGAATCACTCCCCCCACAAACACAAGTACATCATCGGCGCCTTGCTCTTTCAGGGCCTGAATGATCGCCGGCACCAGGGTCTTGTGCCCAGCCGCCAAGGTGCTTACTGCCACGGCATGCACATCATTTTCAATGGCCTGACGCGCACATTCTTCAGGGGTTTGAAACAAAGGGCCGATGTCAATATCAAACCCCAGATCAGCAAAGGCCGAGCCTACCACCTTGGCGCCCCGGTCGTGCCCATCTTGGCCCAGCTTAGCGATCAAGAGCCTGGGTCGGCGGCCCTGCTGCTGGGCAAATTCATCAATCTCAGCTTTGAGTTGACCCCATCCGGCCTCAGCGTCATAACTGGCCGCATACACGCCACTCACCTTGTGTGTTTGGGCCCGATAACGACCCCACACTTTCTCGAGAGCTTCGCTCACCTCCCCGACCGTCGCGCGGGCGCGCATGGCGTCAATCGAGAGGGCCAATAAATTGGGGGCGGTCGAGTCGATAGATGCCGCACAATCGGTCAAGGCGTCGAGAGCTGCCTGCACCCGATCCGCATCACGCTGCGCCCGCACGGCCGTAGACGAGCGATTTGATTGTCTCGTACCGCCACATTGTCAATGTCGAGCGTCTCGACGTCATCCTGGGCAGGCGGTTTATATTTATTCACTCCCACAATGACATCCTTGCCGGCATCAATCCGAGCTTGTTTTTCGGCGGCACTGGTTTCAATTTGCAATTTAGCCCAACCGCTGGCTACCGCCTTGACCATGCCGCCACGGGCCTCAACCTCTTCCAGAATGCTCCACGCCTGATCGGCCAAGCCTTGAGTGAGGGATTCCATCATGTAACTACCTGCCCAAGGATCCACCACCTGAGTCAGATGAGTTTCTTCCTGAAGAATCAGTTGGGTATTGCGGGCAATACGCGCACTGAACTCGGTGGGCAGCGCCATGGCTTCATCCAAGGCATTGGTATGCAAACTTTGCGTGCCTCCAAACACAGCCGCCATGGCTTCGATGGTGGTGCGCACGACATTGTTGTAGGGGTCTTGCTCGGCCAGGCTCCAGCCGGAGGTTTGGCTGTGAGCCCGCAACATCAGGCTTTTGGGATTTTGGGCACCAAATTCTTTCATGATGCGCCACCACAAAAGGCGAGCCGCACGCATTTTGGCCACTTCAAGATAAAAATTCATGCCCACCGCCCAAAAAAAACTCAAGCGGGCCGCAAAAGTGTCAATATCTAAGCCGCGCGCCAGTGCCGTTTTCACATACTCCTTGCCATTGGCCAAGGTGAAGGCCAGCTCAAGCGCCTGATTGGCACCGGCCTCCTGCATATGGTAGCCAGAAATAGAAATGGAATTGAACCGGGGCATGTGCGTCGAGGTGTACGCAATAATGTCCCCCACAATGCGCATACTCGGCTCAGGCGGGTAAATATACGTATTGCGCACCATGAACTCTTTCAAAATATCGTTCTGGATGGTGCCACTCAATTGGGCGCCAGGCACACCTTGCTCATCAGCCGCCACAATATAAGCCGCCAATACCGGCAATACCGCCCCATTCATGGTCATTGAAACACTGACTTGACCCAGATCAATGCCGTCAAAGAGAATTTTCATGTCTTCAACCGTGTCAATGGCCACGCCCGCCTTGCCTACATCACCCATCACACGGGAGTGATCACTGTCATAGCCCCGATGGGTGGGCAAATCAAAGGCCACACTGATGCCCTGAGCCCCTCCCTCCAGGGCCTTGCGATAAAAGGCATTCGAAGCCTCTGCCGTTGAAAACCCGGCATACTGGCGGATGGTCCAGGGGCGCACTGTATACATGGTGGCTTGCGGGCCGCGCACAAAGGGGGCAAAACCTGGCAGGGTATCAGCGTATGGCAAATGAAGAATATCAGCCGCAGTGTAAAGCGGCTTCACCAGCAAGCCCTCGGGTGTGAGCCAATTGAGGGCACTCAAGTCTTTGCCAGGCGCCGAAGCTGCCGCCAGTTGCTCCCAGCATGACAAGGCGGCGGAATTCAACAAACCATCATCAGACATAGCAGCCCTTCTGAGGTAGGAAAACAACCGAAAAAGACATCATGGCCTGAAAAGCATGTGGCCAGGGTGATCAAGGATAAACCGACACAGTCACAATATTACTGTCTGAACACAAGCCTTCCAAATCACAGGCCCGGGCCATAAAGCTCACCAACGACCCCGCATTGATCGGAACCGAAGTATTCCAATGTGGTGGTGAAGACCAAACCGTCCCCAGTAAAATCGGTGGGAACCCATCATCCAATCGGTAAAAACGCACATGCTCCATGCCATTTTCAGCATAGGCTGAGGCCCGTAAAAGCAAGCCCTCACCCCGAAAAGCCACCGACGTGGACACTTTCAAAGAAACTTGAGGCGCAGGGCCCACATCGTCAAAGCCCCCGCCACAAGCTGCCAGGCTGAACAATACAGGCACATTCACCCAAAATCGGGCTGGTTTTTTTAACCAATGAATATTTATAGCGATTGATAGAGCCTTGAAGGCCGCCCTGCAAAATTCAATCATATGGCGATTTGATGGGAGGCAAAAATCCATGAAGCACTGGACATTGCTTGATGGATTTTGTGACAAAAGTATAAAATAATCACGGCTTGGCCGGTGGAAGCAAAATTTTCAAGCGCACCATAACCAGCCAAAACGCCCTGTCAGGCTCGATCTTTCCCGGCTGCGTAAGACGCAGCCAAGGTTGTCGTCCATTCACCGGTGGCTTCCACCCCATTGGCATGGTTGGGCACAGCCGCATTATAAAGTGCCTGGCGCAAATCATTGTCCTTTCTGGCCAGTGCAGTACGCCACTCCAAAAGGGCGTAATTGAAACCGCCTTTTGCCCATGTGGCACCCAGCCCAGCCACAAGCTTGCTTGGTGGAAGGAAAAAACCGAGGATTTCTTTGACACTATCCGCCGCTGCACCAAAAAGTATTGATGCACGGCCTGATTGCAAGTCACGGGCGCTAATTCTTGAGGTTAATGCAGAACTTGCCATACCCAAAAACTCCCCCATGACCCGGGCACGATGGTAATTGGGTGCCTCTCCAGAACGAGAGCTTTTCATACTCAGCCATTGGAATGGATCTTTAGAAGCATCATTACTTCGCTGAAGTGCAATGAATATGGCCCCGATATACCTTGTTTTTTTTGTATCAATCAACCCTAAACACAAACTCTTGAGCGCATGCCGGCCGCTGGATGCCCCTTGAATTGGTATTTGATTCACCCCTGGTGCTGCCTTGATTGGAAACTCTCCATTTTGAAGCAGCGTATTTTCAATGATACCATTGACATCCGTTGCAATCAATTTTGATAAAGATTCAGAAACATGGCTCAGAGCGATTTTTTTTTTAAAATTGATAACATAATTATCATTGATTATCAAGTCCAAAACAGGCCCTGATGCGGCTACAAACGATGATTTGATTCGCGGGTTACTCGACAGTTTCATGGTATGTGCGAGTTTGACAAATAAAGAAGCTTCCCAGCGATCACGATCAAAACTGGCTGCCACCACCGCATCCATACCCAAACGCCCAATCTGATCCACCAGCCCTTCGAGCTGTATCGGTGATTTTATTTCCGCCATCACATAAGCCACTGCGCGCGCAACCGAAGGGTTTTTGAGGTGCCCAAGTTTTGATACTTTTTGTATCCATTGTATTTTGACATCAGGCGCAGCATGGGCTGCGATGGCTCGCCCCAATGCCTCCACATGCGGCTGCCTGGTTTGCTGAGAATCAGTGAGCGCAAGCCGAATCAAATCAAGGTGAGCCGCATTTTGCTGGCGCACCAGATGTGTCCATAATACATCGCGCTCCTTTTCAGACAATCCGCCATAAGCCCCAATACCATTGGAGGTGACCTCACCAAGCCATTGCCGGAGTAAGCTTTGATTGGTTATATATTTGGATGGATTTTGTGCAATCAAACACACAAAATTCTGGTTTTAATTGGGGTCTAATTGAGACACCATGAGTGCAATAATATGAAGCTCAGATTTCCACATCGCGACATC
>JBEIRS010000079.1:0-6303 GCA_040375795.1 Methylibium sp. | reverse complement strand
CAAGATGTCACGGACCGTCGGATCGCCGAAGATAAAATCCGACACCTCGCCAACTTTGACGCCCTCACAGGCCTCCCCAATCGACATCAGCTGATTTGGCGAGTAGAAAAAGCACTGGAACATGCTCGTCGGTTGAATCACCAAGTGGGTCTTTTGCTGATTGATTTGGATCGTTTCAAAGTCATCAACGACACCTTGGGTCACTCTGCCGGGGACGAATTGTTGGTTGAAGTGTCGCGACGATTGAGGTCGTGTGTTCGTCACTCCGATCAAGTGGTTGAAAGCTCCCTGGAAAGCGTGGGCAGTCGATCCCATCGGATGCTTGAAGCTGTTGGGCGCTTGGGAGGAGATGAGTTTGTTGCCCTATTGCCTGAGGTCACCGATGAACGCGATGCCCAACGGGTTGCAACTCGGATTTTGGATTTGATGCGAGAACCTGTTTTAGTGATGGGGCAGGAATGCTTTGTCACCGCCAGTGTTGGAATTGCCTTGTTTCCGCGTGATGGACTCACCGTGGCAGACTTGATGCGCAACTCAGACGTGGCGATGTACGCTGTCAAAGCCCAGGGTCGCAACGCAGCCTCAGTGTACAGCCCGTCCCTGGGTGGCAAGGGTCGGGAAAAACTAGAGCTGGAAAGTGCGCTACACAAAGCCATTGAACGGGATGAACTGGTTTTGCATTATCAACCAAAACTCGACGTGCGTTCAGCGCGGATGGTGGGCGCCGAAGCCTTGATGCGCTGGCAAAGGGGCCATTTATTGATTCCCCCTGTTGAATTTATTCCTTTGGCAGAGGAAACCGGCCTGATTATTCCAATGAGTGAGTGGGCCCTGCGTGAGTCGGCACGGCAGGCTCGAATTTGGCAAGATAACTTTGGCTTTTCAACGTCAATTGCTGTGAACCTTCCCAGCCGGATGTTCGACCGGGCCGACCTTGTAGAGATTATCAGTGAGGCTGTAGCAAGCTGCGGTGTTCCCCATGATGCGATTGAACTCGAAATCACCGAGACTGGCTTGATGCGAGACTTGCAAAATGTCATCCCAACCCTTCACAAGCTGAATGAAGCTGGGGTGGCTATTTCAATTGATGATTTTGGAACGGGATATTCTTCATTGGCATACTTGACTTCTTTGCCTATCAGTGAGGTCAAAATTGACCGCAGTTTTGTGCGTGACCTCGGCTTGACACCACAAAGTTCTGCAGTAGTGACAGCCATTATTGCGGTGGCACGCTCTCTGGGTTTGCAAGTGGTGGCGGAAGGCGTAGAAAATTTACGCCAAATGGAGGCCCTGAACCGTTTGGGTTGTACGATCATGCAAGGCTTTTTATTCAGCCGCCCACATCCTGCCGATGAAATTGAGCGCTGGCTGAAGCAAACTATACTTCCTCAAAAAGCACCGTGGATCGGTATTGTCAGGGATGATTCTGACAACCTCGCTGTACCTGCTGTGCTGGGGTCTCGGCTTATTACCTAGATTTTCCTCAAGAGGTGCCTATTCATGGCCAATTCAGATGATCTCAATACCCAGGCCAGCACATCCCCAGCGGCTCCTCCTGGATCAGTTTTACCCACTGCAAACTTGACAACCAAGACCTCAGCCCAGGTCCAGCCAGCTGGGCGTTCTCTCGGATCACCTTCTGAAAAAACCGGTCTTGCCAAGCCTTCAGCACCTCGATCATCGCATCAAAGAGTGGCCCCAATAGGTAAAAATCCTTCATCGATTCACCCCCCATCGCCTGCTGCCCGGACGTCTATCCAGGCCCAATCAGAGGCCGAGCCTGAAAGCTCACGGCTGGCCAAAGCCGCCCTGCGCCGGCTTGCCATTGAAAAAATCGAACCCACCCCTGACAACTATGCCCGCGCTTACCAACAAGAAGCAAATATCACTTCAGGCAGCGTGCTGTCAGATCGTGCTCAAAAATTGATTGAAAAACTGTCAGCCCGGGCTTTTGCAGGGTATAAAAGTTCGGCGGTAAGTGATATTACCAAGGCGATTTCCCAGGGGCAGTGGGAATTGGCGGATCGCATGATTTCTGCCCCAGATAACGGAGCCAATACCTGGGGTCATTTGATGGATCGCATGCTGCGTGGTCTGGATCGCAGTAGTAAACAATGGACTGCCGCGCGTAAAAAAGAAAGCTTGCAACGAGTGCTTTTGGCCAATCGACATGATTCCGCTCGACTTCAACAGCGGCTACAACAGCTGCTGGGTCATTGGGAAACCGACAAACCCGACAACACCTCCGACCTCAATGACGAACCAGCCAGCCTTGTGCCGGTAGCCGCACCAGTGGTATTGGCCCATGCCAGTACCGACCATGAAATCGATCTGCTCAAGCAGGTGTTTGAATCCCCTGATGAAGCGGATGATTTTATCCCCTCATGGAAGCTGGTGGTCGGCGCTTTGGGCAATTCAGTTGAGGAAGCCTTGCCCACATCGGAAACCAACAGTCAGCGCCTCGCTGAAGCCATTCACCAAGTGACGCGCAAAATACAGCGCGAAGGTATTTCACATGATTTGGCCGATGAAATATCAGCGTTATGCAGCCAAGCCAACCGCGTTATTCAACATCGTCATCATCTGGTCAATCAGCTTGGCACCTTATGCAATGAACTCACGGTGAGTCTCACTGATCTGACAGAAAACAACAGTTGGGTTCAAGGCCAATGTGATGCCATGCATGACTTGCTCAACCATGGGCTCACTGCTCGCAGCGTGAAGGCCGTGACTGAATTGCTGCATCGCACACGAGGACATCAACATCGCATTCGCGAAGAACGTGAAAAGGCCCGTGATTCACTCAAGGGGCTGATCAATCAAATGTTGGCTGAACTCAGTGAATTGGGCGCTCACACGGGCCGCTTCCATGACAGTGTAGGCCGTTACGCAGATGTTATCGAGAAGGCAGACACCCTCGAGAGCCTCGCGGGTGTGGTGCGTGAAATGGTTGAAGAAAGCCGCTCTGTTCAGTTTTTAGTGCAGCAAACTCAAGATCGATTGAGCCATGAGCATGCCAAAGCTGATGAATTGAACCATCGCGTGCTTGAATTGGAAAATGAATTGCGTCGATTGGCTCAGGAGGTCTCTACCGATCAGCTGACACAAATTGCCAATCGCCGCGGGTTGATCAGTACTTTCGAGATTGAGCGAGCTAGACTGGCCCGCGAAGGCGGGGTGCTCTGCATCGGCTTGCTCGACATTGACAATTTCAAACGCCTCAATGATGAATTAGGTCATGGTGCTGGTGATCAAGCGCTGAAGGCTTTGGCCGAATTGGTCAGCAAAACGCTCAGGCCAACCGACACCGTGGCCCGCTATGGGGGTGAAGAATTTGTGGTTTTATTACCCCGAACGCCGCAAGATGAGGCTCAACAAATTTTGACACGCCTTCAACGCTCACTCACTGGCGGCTTGTTTATGCACGAGGAAAAACGAATTTTCGTGACATTCTCGGCAGGGGTGACAACCTACCAATTCAATGAGCGCCTAGAAGAAGCCCTGGAACGCGCCGACCAAGCACTCTATGAAGCCAAACGAACAGGAAAAAATCGAACTTGCATCGCTTGAATCTGTGGAGCGCTCTCTGGATGCTGCGACTGCGCGCAGCATGACGTCATATTTCTGTAGCTGGCATTCAAGCTTTGGCAGCTCAGATGCCAAAATTGATTGATTTCTTTGCAAAAGGTCTTAAAGACTCTAAAATGCTGCACTGCACCAATAAGGGTTTTGATCCGGAACTCTTTTGGCGACAGCGTAACAAAGTCACTGACAGGCTTTATCCAACCGAATATCCCTCTGTTCAATTCAAGCCTGTTCGATCACACTGTGCTTGCGCAAATGTCCTCGGTCATTCACGCGCCTTCAGGCGCACACTCCACTTGCAACAGGAACCAACATGCTTTATCAGTGGTATGAAGCCCAAAGAGCCCTTTTAAGCCCCTTTGCAGAGTTTTCCAGCGCATCTTCCAAACTTTACAGTCACCCGTTTTCACCACTCACCCACACCCCGATGGCCGCCCGAATTTCTGCCGGCCTGGAGCTCATCTATCGATTATCCAAAGAATACGAAAAGCCTCCGTTCAATATCCGCTCAGTTTCTCTGAGTGGGATTGATGTGGCCGTTCAAGAGCAGGTTGCGATTCAAAAACCTTTCTGCCGACTGCTGCGCTTCAAACGCTTCACTGACAATCCAGAGGCGCTGGCCAAAATGAAATCACAGCCGACAGTGCTGGTGGTTGCTCCGCTCTCAGGCCACCACGCCACCTTATTGCGCGAGACGGTTCGAGCCCTCTTGAAAGATCACAAAGTATTCATCACTGACTGGACTGACGCCCGCATGGTACCCGCCGAAATCGGTCCTTTTCACCTTGATGATTATGTGGCCTATGTACAAGAATTTTTAAGACATATCGGGCCACATGTGAATGTGATTTCAGTGTGCCAGCCCACGGTGCCCGTGCTGGCAGCGGTATCACTGATGGCCAGTAACGGTGAACCCACCCCCCCCACCATGACCATGATGGGAGGCCCCATTGATGCGCGCAAAAGCCCAACCGCCGTCAATAACCTGGCCATGAAAAAAAGCCTGGAGTGGTTTGAGCACAATGTGATTCACCGGGTGCCAGTCAACTTCCCGGGCAGTGGGCGCCCTGTGTACCCGGGCTTCTTGCAGCACAGCGGTTTCATTGCCATGAACCCCAGCCGACACATGAAGTCTCACTATGATTATTACCTTGATTTGATTCGGGGGGACGGAGACAGTGCCGAGTTTCACCGCGAATTTTACGACGAGTACAACGCAGTCCTCGATATGCCAGCCGAGTATTACCTTGACACCATCAAGGTCGTGTTTCAAGAATTTGCGCTGGTCAACGGCAGCTGGGAAGTCGCTGGTCAGCGTGTACGCCCCCAAGACATCAGCGAACGCACGGCGCTCCTGACGGTCGAGGGTGAACTGGATGATATTTCAGGCGCTGGGCAAACCAAGGCTGCCCACGATTTGTGCACAGGTATTCCAAGGGACAGGCAGTTCCACCTGGATGTGGCTGGGGCCGGTCACTATGGCATTTTTTCGGGGCGTCGCTGGCGCGAAAATGTATATCCGCAAATTCGCGACTTCATCGCCACCTACCAACCAGCCCCCCTCCCCTCAAAGGCAGCGCTGGCCACAGAAACTCCCGTGTTGCGCTCGCTGGGCAAAGCTCCCCTCTCTAAGGGAAAATCCAGTCCCAAATCCAGCCCCAAAGGTCCTGCTTCCACCTGAGTTTAAGCCTAGGGCGCGTTAATACAACCGAAGGGCTTCGATGATGAGGGCGAAAGTGATGAAGCCGATCAACATCACGTCAAGTTTTTCGAAGCGAGTGTCAATGGCCCTGAAGCCCTTCAGCCTGCGAAACAATCGTTTTACTTCATTGGGTGGGGCATTTGTACATTATCAAGCACTGTCGATCAATGATTATTACCATGGGTCGGGGAACTTGACCAGCTTGGTCCTTCGAGTACAGACCTTAGCTTCCTGGTTTCATTAGAAAGGCTGAAGAGCAAAGTAGATGCCCCACTGAGCTCACCCGCCTTGGCCAATATTTCAATATCTGCTGCATAACATTCAGCTGGTTTCGCCCCAAAGGTGGCTAGCGTACTTTTCAAGTCATGTGCAAGGCGAAAGACCTCTTCCACGTTGGATTGAGCAATCGCGTTATGCAGCTTATCCAGTTCGTGAGGAAGGTGCTCCAAAAATACAGGTGCGATCTTTCGGATCATTGTGGTATTCATTTGGTGCAGGGCTTTATCATAATCAAAAGCCAATACTGGTGCCAATGGACTGGAGGCATCTGGCATATTTTTGGTTGTTGGGGTCAGGGTCTCAAATAGCATCAGCTTGGCGGCCAGTTCAGCCTGATTGATTGGTTTCGAGACATAGTCATCCATGCCCGCTTGGAAACAGGCTTCGCGGTCACTGGGCATCGCACTGGCCGTCACCCCGATGATTCGCACGCGCGGGCGCCCTTGTGATGCTTCATCGGTACGGATAAGGCGGGTTGCCTGAACACCACCCATCACAGGCATATGCATATCCATCAAAACAACATCGTAGTATTCCCCCTGATTCAGTCGATCCACAGCCTCTTTGCCGTGAATGGCCAAGGTGATCTGACAACCCCATTTTTCAAGAACAGACATCGCGAATAATTGATTGACATGGTTATCTTCTACGAGGAGTACATTAAAAACTCTGCCGAAGTGATCTTGATGTTTTGCTTGATCTTTAGGTGTTTTAGGGGAAAGCAAAGGCGGTGGATT
>JBEIRS010000297.1:0-1955 GCA_040375795.1 Methylibium sp. | reverse complement strand
TGCTCATGACCATGCGCGCCCATATTGAGGCTTGCCGAGCCATGGCAACGGCTGCGGCTGCCGCATGTGATGCCGCCAAATGGCATCCTGATTTGGCACTCAGAGGCTCACAAAAGGCCCTTTATGAATGGATGGTCCCTTTGCTAAAGGGCTATAGTACCGAAATCAGTGTTCAGGTTGCCTCTATGGGGCTTCAGGTGCATGGGGGCATGGGTTTTATAGAAGAAGCTGGCGCGGCCCAATTTTATCGAGATGCACGCATTCTCAGCATTTATGAGGGTACCACCGCCATTCAGGCCAATGATCTGCTCGCTCGTAAAACCCTTCGAGATCAAGCCTTTGTCCCTCGTTGGGTGGCTGCCCAGATTGAGGAAACTGAACGCTCACTTGAAACTTTGCATGAATCGGGTTTGGATGCGAGGCATTTGGCAAGCCAATTGCGTTTGGCCCGCACCCACTGGATGGATGTGGTGTCATTTTTATTACAACAAGGCCCGGTCAACCCCGAAGCGGCTTATGCTGGTTCTGTCCCTTATTTACTCATGAGCGCGCAAATGGTGGCTGGATGGCAGATGGCACGGGCTTATTTGGCTGCTCAAGCTGAACTCAAGGCCGGCACTGACAAGCCATTTTTTGAGGCCAAGCAGGTTACGGCCATGTTTTATGCCGATCATATCCTCAGCCATTTTGGGGGTTGGCGTCATGCCATCATGGAGGGCTTCAAAAGCGTCATGGCTCTGCCTGCATCTGAGTTTTGATTCGGCTCAGTCAATAATTCCCACTGGAATAAGAACAAGGCTCTGGCTGTATCCCAAAATACCGAGCTCTGGAAAAAACTTGTTGCGCCCAAGGGCCGTGAACAGAGCTTTCGTACATAATGCCGCCAAGTTTGAAAACTGCCGGGCAATCGGGTTGGATCAATCGTTGGGCAGCTTCGAGCTCGATTTCATTGACCCGGAAACCATCTTGAATGGTATCAATTTGCTCAGGGTGAATCGCTGTTTTGCCACAAAAGCCAAAAGCGACATCTCGCTGGGCTTCTTTGCGTAGCATCTCTTGGTCGTCCAGAATGTCAAAGACCGGGGCTGTCATTGAAAAACCATAGGGCCGAAAAATCAAAACCAATTGCCCCAAGAGAAAACCCAGCGGTGTGTCATATAGCGTGACACCACGGGGTCGGCGCATACCGATCACCCGCAAAAGATCATTGCCGCCAACCCGCAGGGCGAGAATCTGTGGGCGCAAGTGGGGGTGCAGTAAAAGTTTTCGCAAGGCGCGCATGGCATCGAGATCAAAAACTTCCGCGGTTTCAAGCGTGGGCATGAGGTGCTGATTGCGCTGAAGAGGAATGGTTTGGTAGAGGGGTAAATTATCGGCTGTGATCTTGGGCAAGACAAAACCGTCGAGTTGTTCAGCACCGGGCATGGCCACCACTTCACGCATCACCTCAGGGCTTCGAACCCGGACAAAGCGCAACAAACCACTTTGAGGAATCAAAGTTTTCAAGACCTCCCGCAAGCACTGCAGGGCATGGCCGAGATCGCGCTCGGCAATGGCGTCTTCGGTACAAACAATCACCGACCTCAAATGGGTATATACCCGTTGGGCCAGAACATCCTCCAGGCGCGGATGAGTTGCCGGAACGTATAAAGACGCTCCCAATTGAAAAGCATTAACCATCAGACAAACTCCGAATGAGTGCTACAGCATGCAGGGGCTGGGAAGAATTTACCTCCAGTAACACCTGCCGCTCTTGGGCCAGTTGAACAAGATGACGAACTTCAGGGGCTTGCGGGTCACGCAGCCGAATCAACTTGGGTGTACGACGCAGCAGCGCGCGAGTTGATTCTCCAATGCCAGGCTGGATGAGGTTCACATCAGACACTTTATAGGAAGCCTAGATTTTTTTGATCAGGTCTGGGAAAGCTTCACGCGCCTCTTTGAGGTCTGGGTCT